>DASRJN010000414.1:0-3063 GCA_035649455.1 Acidimicrobiales bacterium | reverse complement strand
TCGCCCCGTTCTCGAAGGAACGAGCGGATCTCTCGATCGACGAGCTCGGCGGCCTCGACGCTGCTGGCATGGCCGACGCCGGGCAACACGACCAGGCGTGACCCGGGGATGGCTTCGTGGAGATGGCGGCCGACGTCGAGCGGGGCGCGGACGTCGGCATCGCCGTACAGCAGCAGGGTGGGCAGGTCGAGGTCGCCGAGGACGTCGGTGAGGTCGGCCTCGGCCGACGCACGGGCCATGGCCAGGAAGCCGGCAGGCCGGAACCGCGCCACGCTCGCGGTGAAGTCCGCGACGCGATCGGGCGGTGCAGACGGCGAGAATATCGACGGGACCATCGCCGCCGCGAACTCGTCGGGCGGCAGCGTCGCCATCCGCTCGCAGAAGCGGAGGCGCTCCTCGGCAACGGCGCGGCCCAGCGACCCCGTCCATCCTGCGTACGCCCCGGCGAGGACGAGCGACATCGGGATCTCTCCATGGCGGCGGAGCAGCTCGAGGGCGACGATGCCGCCGAACGACAGCCCGGCCACATGGGCCCGCGGGAAGCCGAGCGACGTCACGAGCCCGGACAGGCACTCGGCATAGTCGGCGATCCCGAAGCCGGGCGGCGGATCCGTGGAGCGGCCGGCGCCGGGTGCGTCCCAAGCGACGACCGTGAACTCGTCGGACAGACTGTCCAGCTGGGCTCGCCAGGTGGCTACACCGTCGGCCACGAAGCCTTGGAGCAGCACCAGAGGTGGACCGCTCCCCGCCCGCTCGTAGCCGATGCGCAACCCGTTCACGTCTACGTGGTCCATCACCGCACTCCCTCACGGGTCCGGGGTTGGTCAAAGTGAACTCTCCCCGGACGCCTCGACGCAGACCGGGCTCGACTGAGCGCTGCCATTGCCCGCGTCTCGACGACGCCACTTGCCAGGCTTCGTGCGAGCGTCTGGGACAGTGGTGGCGTGAGCGAGAGGCGGTACGGGTTCCCGACCGACGCACGGAGACCGGACCTGGCGTCCCATCCGGCGTCCCGTCTACCCCGGGTGGCGCGACCGTTCGAGCCCGGATCCGCAGGTCCCGCAGCCGTTCAGTGGACGGTTGCCAGGCGATCGAATCGAGGTCGCCGAGGAGCCGCCGCAGGGTGGCTCCGACACATTGGACGACGGCGACGACCGGATACGGCGTAGATCTGGCCGCCATTGCGTCGCAGCTGCGAGTTGTTCACCCTGAGCACTGGGGGAGGCCCGGCGCGTGCCGGTGCGGCAGGCAAGTCAGGCTTACACGCGCCGCCTGGCGGGCAATGAGCCGTGGAGGAGTGCTGGTCCGCAGCACTCGAGGTCACCGGTCTGAGCGTCTGACGCCGCTGTCTTTCACCCGCAGGCCGCAATCTGGCGCCCGGTAGCAGATGCCGCCGCGATCACGCTGCCGGCAGGGACTGGGAGGTCGAAGCCGTCGAGCTTGGCCGGGCCGCCGTAGCGCTGACGGGGTCCTGGGCCTGGACGGCGACCGCGCCGTCGGCGGGCTCGCTCGGCGCAGAGGGCTCCGGCACGCGCGCGCGGCGGGGAAGCGAGCGTCGGACGAACACGATCGTCAGCAGCGTCACGGCAGCAGCGACGACCAAGGCGATGCCCATGGCGTCGGCGTACGCCGATCGAGCCGCATCGGCGAGCGCCATGCCGGCGTCACCGCCGAGGTGCGACGCTTCCTGCAGCGCCGCGCCGATCGATCGCTCTGCGGTCGCCAGGCTCGCCTCGGGCACGCCGGCCACACCACTGAGCGAGGTCCGGTAGGCGGACGACAGGAGGCTCCCGAGCACGGCGATGCCGAGGGCACCGCCGACCTCGCGGGCGGTGTCGTTGACCGCCGATCCGACGCCTGCCTTCGCCACCGGCAGCGACGACATCACGGCGCCCGTCGCCGGCGCCGCGACGTTGCCCATGCCCGTGCCGAGCAGCACGAGGCCGCCGGCGAGCACCCAGTAGCTCGTGCTCGTGCCGAGCGAGGCGAGGACGAGGAGCCCCGCGGTCAGCAGCGAGAGCCCGGCGGTGAGCACGGCGCGGCTGCCGAACCGGGCCGCCCAGCGGGCGCTGAGCGTGGAGGCCGGGATCATGGCCGCCATCAGCGGCAGGATGCGCACGCCCGCCTCGAGCGGGGTGTAGCCGCGCACCGACTGCAGGTACTGGGTCAACACGAAGAACAGACCGAACATGGCGAAGAACGTCAGCGCGATCGTCGTCGTGCCGACCGTGAACGGGCGGCTGGCGAAGAAGTGCAGGTCGAGCATGGGCAACTCCCGCCGGCGCTCCCATGCCAGGAAGCCGGCCAGCCCGACGGCGGCCGCCGCGAACGCGCCGAGGGTTGCGGCGTCGGTCCAGCCGCGCTCGGGGGCCTCGATGATCGCGAACAGCAGCGACCCGAGGGCGACGATCGACAGCAGCGCGCCGATCACGTCGAGCGGGAGGCGGCGGGGGTCACGGGACGTCGGCACCAGCCAGCCCACGAGCACGAGCGCGGTGGCGACGATCGGGACGTTCACGAAGAACACGGATCCCCACCAGAAGTGCTCGAGCAGCCAGCCGCTGCCGACGATGCCGATGGCGGCGCCGGAGCCGGCGAAGCCCGCCCAGATGGCGATGGCGCGCGGCCGCTCGTCGGGCGGGAAGACCGCGGCGAGGATCGACAGCGTCCCCGGCATCAGCAGTGCCGCGCCCAGGCCCTGGGTGGCACGGATGGCGATCAGGGCGCCGGGATCCTCGGCCATGGTGGCGAGCAGCGACATCGTGCCGAAGATCGCGAGCCCCGCCATCAGCGCGCCCTTGCGCCCGAATCGGTCGCCGACGGCGCCGGCCGTGAGGAGCAGCCCGGCGAAGACCAGGGCGTAGGCGTCGACGATCCACTGCAGCTGCGTCGGCGACGCGCCGGTGTCGCGGACGATGCTGGGGATCGCCACGTTCAACGACGTGTTGGCGGTCATCACCACGACGAGGCTGAGCACCAGAACACCGAGGATCCACCAGCGCCGGTCGTAGGCGGGCGGGCGGTGCGAGGTCGACCGGTCGGATGGCTCCGTGGTCGAGTGAG
>DASRJN010000413.1:0-2150 GCA_035649455.1 Acidimicrobiales bacterium | reverse complement strand
AGCTCTGGGGCTAGCGCGTCTCCGGAGCACCGAACGCTCGGAGGTTCCGTTCCACCCACATGGAGAACGGGGTGGGTGCGCGGCCGAGCACCGCGGCTACGTCGTCGGTCAGGACCGCGTTGTGGCCGGCCCGGGCCCAGGACGTGCCGGAGACGATCTGCGCGACCGCAGCAGGATCCATCCCGTCGGCCCGCATCCGCTCGCCGGCGACTGCCGGTGGCGTGTCGACCAGCTGGACCGGGCGCCCCAGCGCCTCGGCGAGGATAGCGGCCTGGTCGGGGACGCTGAGCAGCTCCGGCCCGGTCAGCGTGAGGATGCGGCCGGCGAGGTCCGGCCCCGGCGACGCCAGCACCTCGGCGGCGACGGCGGCCACGTCATCGGGGTCGACCACGCCTTGCCGCGCGTCGCCCAGCAGGTTCGGGACCGGGACGCCGGTCCGGATAGCGTCGGCCCACCACAGCGTGTTGGACGCGAACGTGGTCGGCCGCAACAGCGTCCACTCCAGCTCGCTGGCCCGCACGGCCTGGTCGGCGAGCTGGTGGGCGGCGCCGACCGTCTGGTCGCCGTGCCGCTCACCGGTGCCGATGGCGGACAGCCGCACCACCCGGTCCACAGTTGCAGCCCGGGCCGCGTCCAACAGGGCCAGGTCGTGGCGGGCCGATGGCGCCGCCGGCGCGGTCAGCAGGAACACGGTGTCGACCCCGGCGACCGCAGCCGCCAGCGAGGCGGGGTCGTCGAAGTCGCCCCGCACGACGTCGACGCCTGCGGTCGGCGGGACCTTCGCCGGGTCCCGGGTCATGGCCCGGACGGGGATGGCCCGAGCCGCGAGGAGCGGGACGAGCCGGCGGCCGATGGTGCCGGTGGCACCGGTGACGAGGATCATCCGGTCACCCTGACGCCTGCCCGACCCGCCGGTCTTGGACGATCCGGCACGCCGTAGCCTGACGCGGTGCTCGATCGACGGCTGGCGCCGGTCCCACCCGCGCTGCAGCCGTGGGTGGCCGAGATCATCACGACGTCGATCAGCCACGGCACGCACACGGTCATGGAGCTGCCCGACCCGGCCACGACCCTCACCGTCCGCGCCGATGCCACGGGACGTCGGGATGTGCTCGTCATGGGTCCCCGCACCCATGCGGTCGCCTCGCGGGGAGGGCCGGGTCCGACGTGCTTGCAGCTGCGGCTCCATCCGGGCGTTGCGGCCCCGGTGGCCCCGCGGCGCGGGATCGTCAACGATCGGGTGGCGCTCCCGGCCGGGGACCTGGCCCAGGCGTTGGCCACCGTGGACCCCGGATCGTCGCTCGACCCGGGGATGGTCGGGCGCCTGGCCGACGCGCTGGCCGGCGGGCCGCCGTCGGTCGACCTGGTCCGCGACGCGACCCACTTCCTGGCGGAAGGTGAAGCGGTGTACGCAACCGCTCGCACGCTGGGCGTCAGCGAGCGTCAGCTCCGCAACCTCTTCGACCGGCTGGTGGGCGTGTCACCCAAGCAGTTCGCCCACCTTCAGCGGGTGCGCCTGGTCCTGACCGACGTCCGGCGCGGCGACCTGGCCGGGCTGGCGGCCCGCGCCGGCTACTTCGACCAGTCCCACATGACCACCGAGTTCCGCCGGCTCGTCGGCGTCCCGCCCGGCGCCTATGCCGCGGGCCGGCGGCCGCCGGCGACCCCCTGCCCGGCCGCCAGCTCCTAGATCCCTGGCCGAGTGGTGGCTCCCGTCCGCTACCAGGCGGTGTGGGACGTGGCCGCTTCCGTCGCGCTGCGGCCGTCGAGGTAGACGAGGCCCTTGGTGCCGTCGACCGTGATGGTCTGGCCCGTCTGGATGACGGTCGTGCCGGTGTCGGTGCCGACCACGGCGGGGACACCGAACTCGCGCGCCACGATCGCCGTGTGGCAGAGCACGCCACCGGTGTCGGTGACGATGGCGCCGGCCACCGAGAACACCGGGACCCAGGGCGGCAGCGTCATCTCGCACACCATGATCTCGCCGTCCTCGAGGTCGGTGGCCTCGTTCAGCGAACGCACCACCCGGGCCGTCCCGGTGTAGGCACCCGGTGCCCCGGCCACGCCCATGAGCGTGCCCGGATCGAGGTTCTCCTTGGGCGGGCCGAAGCCGAGCAGCCGGGAGACGAGCGCGTCCATGAACGGGTCCG
>DASRJN010000412.1:0-5081 GCA_035649455.1 Acidimicrobiales bacterium | reverse complement strand
GAGGCCCTGCGGCACTGGGTCTCCTTCGCCGAGGAGACGGGCTTCTCGCTGGCGATGATGTCCGACCATGTGGCCCCGACCCCGGACGTGACCGCCATCTACCCCACGCCCTTCTACGACCCGTTCGTGACGTTGTCGTGGCTGGCGTCGTTCACGAGCCACGTCTCGCTGGGAACGAGCGTCGCCATCGCGGCGTACCGGCATCCGCTGCTCACCGCCCGCATGAGCACGAACCTCGACCAGTTCACCGCCGGACGCTTCGTGCTCGGTGTCGGCACCGGCTGGTCGGCGCCGGAGTTCGCGGCTCTCGGCCTCCAGTTCGCCGAGCGGGGGCGCATCACCGACGAGTTCCTCACCGTGATCACCCGCGCCTGGCAGGAGCCGACCCTGACGTTCGCGGGCGAGCACGTCGCCTTCCGTGACGTGGCGACCGGGCCGGCCTCGGTACGCAACCCACATCCCTCCCTGTGGGTCGGCGGCACCGGCCGGCAGGCGATCCGCCGGGCGGCACGCTTCGGCGACGCGTGGCACCCGGTGAACCCGGGCCGCGACTGGCTGCAGCACAAGGGCCTCCCCCTGCTGGCCGAGGCCGCCGCCGCCCTAGACGCGCCGACCCCGGCCTTCAACCCGCGGATCAAAGCCCGGCTGACTGCCGATCCCGTCCCCGACCCGGATCGTCCGCTCGGCGTGGGGACCGTGCGGCAGATCCGCGGAGACCTCGTCCTGCTCGACGGCCTCGGCGCCGAGGTCGTGATCCTCGACACCAACCCGGACCACCCGGACCAGCGCCGCCCGGCCCGAGACGACTGGACGTCGCTGGAGCAGATCGCCGGAGCCGTCGACGACATCGTCGCTCGGGATCCCATGTGAACCGGGCCGGCTAGACGTCCCGGTCGTAGGGGTGGTGCTGCTGGACGTAGCGGTCGATCTGCCGCTGCTCCCACTCCGTTCCGAACAGGCCGCCCATGCCCAGGAGCACGACGCCGCTGATGGCGACGATGACGCCCGTGCCCAGCATGGGCCAGTAGAACCACAGGCTCTCGGTGCCGTCCGCCATGTCGATTGCGAACCACATCAGGCTCAGGACGGCATAGACGCCGATGATCGTGTACAGGATCCGCTGCCGGCGGACCCATCGGTGCGCGTCGGCCCTCACCTGATCCTGCCTGGGTGTGGAGCTGTCAGTAGGCATGGCTGATGTCCTCCCTGTGCTGTTGAGTGTCTGGTGCCGACCGTGGGTCATGGGATCCTCACCTCGGCCACGAGCACCGCCTGGGTGCGTTCGGCGAGAAAGCGGGGGATCTGGCCGAGCGCGGTGTCGCCGTCGGCGGCTTCGACCACGAACCACAGGTGGTGGCCTCCGGTGGGGCACGAGCACCAGGCCGATCCCTCCCGGAGCGGGCTGTCGAAGCCGTTCCACGCGGCGAAGGTGGCCGCGCACTCGCTGGGCTGGTGACGGTGCTCGAGCACGTACAACGCCATGGGTCGAGCGTGGGCTGACCGCAGGCCGGCCGGCATCGTGGGAATCCCTGACCCGGTCCCTGAGTTCTGGCCCGATAGGGTCGAGGCGTGCTGGACGGCACCGACGGCCTGGTCGGACGGCGCGTCGAGCTGGATGCGCTGCAAGCCGCACTCGCCGGTCTGGAGAAGCGAGCCCCCGCGGTCGTGCAGATCGCCGGGGAGCAGGGGATCGGCAAGACCCGCCTCGTCGCCGAGCTGTGCGCGTCGGCGGAGCGGCTCCGCTACCTCGTGTTCAACGGTCGAGCGGCCGAGTTCGAGCAGGCCGAGCCCTTCGGCGTGCTCGTCGACGCGCTCGACGACTACCTGTCGTCGCTCGATCGTCGTGAGCTGGACGATCTTCACGCCGACGTCGACGAGCTGGCGTCGGTCTTCCCCGCGCTGGCCCGGCTGGCCGGCGACCCCGTCACGACGTCGCCGGTCGAGCGCTACCGGGCCTTCCAGGCGGTCCGGGCCCTCCTCGACGCCCTCAGCGGGCGGCGCCCGGTCGTGCTGACGCTCGACGACCTGCACTGGGCCGATGCCGCATCCATCGAGCTTCTCTCGTACCTCTTGCGCCGGCGGCCGCGGGGACGGGTGCTCATGGTCCTGGCGTTCCGCCCCGCGCAGCTCTCGCGACGCTTCGCGCCCGTCGTCGAGGCCGCGACGCGAGAGCCCGGGATCGTCCGCCTGGACCTCGCCCCGTTGACGCCGGAGGAGGCCCGCGGGCTGCTCGACCCCAGCCTCGCCCGGCCGGTGAGCGACGAGCTCTTCCGGCTCAGCGGGGGCAACCCCTTCTACCTCGGAGAGCTGGCCCGGGCGGCGCGCCGGGGAGGGGCCGAGGCCATCGAGCCGGCGGCCGGCGCCGGCGCGGCCCCGATCCCCGCGGCGGTCCTGGGAGCGCTGGCCGAGGAGGTGGCCGTGCTCTCGCCTCGGGCGCACGCCTTGATCCAGGGGGCGGCCGTCGCCGGGGACCCGTTCGAGGTCGGGCTGGCAGCGGCCATCGCCGACGGCCCGGACGGGCAGGAGCTCGCCGCGCTCGACGAGCTGCTGGACGCCGATCTGGTCCGGCCGAGCCCGATCCCGCGCCGGTTCGAGTTCCGCCACCCTCTGGTGCGCCACGCCGTGTACGAGGCCGCCGGACCCGGCTGGCGGATCGGCGCCCACGCCCGGGCCGCGGCCGCCCTCGCCGCCCAGGGCGCCGGCGTGGGGGCTCGCGCCCACCACGTCGAGCGGTCGGCTCGCCCCGGCGATGTCGAGGCGGGTGAGCTGCTGATCGAGGCCGCGGACACGGCCGCGGGGCGTGCTCCGGCGAGCGCGGCACGCTGGTACGACGCCGCGCTCCGCCTCCTGCCCGAGACCGCCTCCACGCGGGGCCTCCGGGTCGAGGTGCTCGTTGGCCTGGCACGCACGCTGGAGTCGGTGGGCCGCCTCGACGAGAGCCGCGCTGCGCTCGTCGATGCGCTCGCGCTGGCTCCCGTCGATGCGCACGGGCCGCGCGTGGGGCTGATGGTCACCTGCGCCCGGCTCGAGCAGGTCCTCGGCCGGCACGAGGACGCTCAACGGCGGCTGCACCAGGCGCTGTCGGAGCTTCCTGATCCCACCTCGGTCGAGGCGGCCGAGCTGATGGTCGAGCTCGGCGTGGCCGCCCGCTTTGCCGGTGATCTGGCGGGCTTGCGCACCCATGCGGCGGAGGCGCTCGACGTTGCTGCGGCGGTGGGCGACAGAGCCCTCGCCGCCAAATCCTCGGCCCTGATCGCGTTCGCCGCGGCGGAGTCGGACCAGGAGCGGGCACGGGTCGTCACCGCCATCGACCGGGCCGCCGAGCTGGTCGACGCACTGACCGACGAGGAGCTGGCTGATCGCGTCGAGTCGGCCCTCTTCCTGGGATGGGCGGAGATCTTCGTCGGGCGCTTCGACGACGCCGACCGGCACTTGGAGCGCGGCGTCAACCTGGCACGGGCCTCCGAGCAGGGTCAGCACATCCTGATGACCACCGGTCGGGCCCTTGTCCTCAGCATCCGCGGCCACCTCGCCGAGGCGACCGAGGTGGTGGCCACCGCCGTCGAGGTCGCTCGCCTCTCGGAGAACGCCCAGTTCCTGGCCTGGGCCCTGGACATCGACTGCCGGGTGGCCACGGCTCGCGGCGACCTCGACACCGCCATCCACAGCGGTGAGGAGGGCGTGGCGGCCGCGGCGGTGTTGGGGAATCCCTGGATCTCCGCGCCCGTCGGGTCCGCGCTCGGCTTGGCGCGCGTGGAAGCCGGCGACCCCGAGGGCTGCCGCCGCGACCTCCTCCGCTGGGGTGGCGGCCCCGACCTCCCGCGGGCGAGCATCTGGCAGCGCTGCCTCGGCTACGAGGCCCTCACACGGGCCGAGCTGGCCCTCGGCCACGTCGACGAGGCGGACGGTTGGGCGCGGCAGGCCGAGGCCCTTGAGACCTCCCTGAGCCCGCTGGCGGCGTCCATGACCCGCCGTGCCCGCGCCCGCGTCCTGCTCGCCCGGGGCGACGCCGACCATGCGATGGTGGCGGCTCGCGAGGCGGCCGCCATCGAGGATCGGGCCGGCGCTCGGGTCGCCGCCTCCCAGTCGCGGACCCTGGAGGGCCAGGCGCTCGCGGCCGCGGGCCGGCGGGACGACGCCATCACGACGTTGCAGCGGGCCGAGGCCGACCTGGCCGCCTATGGCGCGGTGCGCTACGCCGACGAGGCGGCGCGCGAGCTCCGGCGGCTCGGTCGGCGGGTCACGCGGCGGGGGCGGAGTGGGGCGGTCGGCGACGCCGGGCTGACGGCGAGGGAGCTCGAGGTCGCGCGGCTGGTGATGGCGGGCAGGACCAACCGGGAGATCGCCGCCGAGCTGTTCCTCAGCGAGAAGACCGTCGAGACCCATCTCCGCCACGCCTTCGAGAAGCTGGGGGTGTCCTCGCGGGCGGCGCTCGCCGGGGTGCTCGCCCGCGCCGCCCCGGACTGACGACCCGGTCCGGGGATCAGGACCGGGTCAGGGATCTCCCCGATACCGGCCCGGCGCTCTGTGCCGGACGCTGGCTCCATGCTCACTCGACTGGCTTGGCTGATCGTGCGTCGCCGCCGGCTCGTGCTCGTGGTCAGCGGCGTGTTCCTGCTTGCGGCCGGCGCCCTGGGTTCGGGAGCGTTCGGCGTGCTGGAGGATGGGGGCTTCGAGGATCCGGACGCGGAGAGCACCCGCGCCGCCGATGCCCTCGAAGGGCACTTCGACGCCGGCGCCCCCAACCTCGTCCTGCTGACCCGATCGTCGACCGGCGACGTCGACGACCCCCTGGCGATAGTCGACGGAACGACCCTCACCGACGTGCTGGCGGAGAGGCCCGGCGTCTCGGAGGTCGTGTCGTACTGGTCGCTCGGCGGAGCGCCGGCGCTGCGAAGCGACGACGGGGACGAGGCGCTCGTGCTGGCCCGGGTCACCGGGGACGAGGACGCGGTGATCGAGGACCTGCGCGACACGATCGGCGGCGCCCAGGGCGTGCTCGACGTCAAGATCGGCGGCGGCGAGGCCGTCGAGAACGAGATCACCTCGACGGTCGAGTCGTCGCTCGGGAAGGCCGAGAT
>DASRJN010000411.1:0-2506 GCA_035649455.1 Acidimicrobiales bacterium | reverse complement strand
ATGCCGTTCACCGGTGGCGAGACGTCGGTCGAGGCGTTGATCAATGAGGCTCGGACTGCGGCCGAGGAGGCCCGTGAGGCCGAGGCTCGGGCGGTGGCGCTCGCCCAGGAGTCCCGGCATGCGGCCGTGGAGGCGAAGCGGTCCATCGAGGCTGCCCAAGAGCGTGCCCGCCAGGCTGAGGCTGATGCCAAGGCGCAGGCCGCAGAGCGGGTTGACAAGGTGAGGACCGAGACGAGCGCCCATGTCGCGGTGGTCAAGGGCGAGGCGGAGGAGCGGGTACAGGAGGCGCGACGCCAGGCCGAGGAGCGGCTGGGGGACGAGCGCCGCGAGGCGAAGCAGCAGGCGGACGAGGCGGCGGCCGCGGCCCGGGCGGCGGCCGAGGACGAGGTCCGCAGGTGGCGCCAGGAGGCCGAGGAGGTGAGCGATCGCGCCCAGGAGGCGGTGGCCGAGGCCGGTCAGGCGGCCGCCCGGGCCCGGGAGCTGGCCAATCAGGCGGCGCGGGTGGCGCTGGAAGCGGCTGAGAGCGCCGGTCGTGAGGCCGAGCGGCTGGCATCGGAGGCGGGCGAGCTCCGCTCACGGGCCGCCGCGTACGAACCGGTGGCCCGTGGCAATGGTCGGGGCGCTACCGGGGCGTCGAGCCCCAAGCCCTCGTCTCGGCGGTCGACGTCGAGCCCTAAGGCCTCGTCGGGGCGATCGACCTCCCGTCCGGCGGGCCGGTCGTCAAGCCGGTCGAAGGCCGCACCCAGCAAGAAGGCGCCGGCCCGGCGCCGTTGAGCGTTTCAGTTCGGAGGAAGTAGATGCTGTTTCGTCGCAGGACACGTAGGGAGCGGATGGCCGCCTCAGCGCGACGGCTTTTGCCGTCACGTCGGGCCGTGGCCAAGACCGCGGGTGTCGCGGGCTTCGTGGCCGGTCTGACGGCCGTCAGCTCGGGCCTCTCGTCGCTACGGCAGAAGCAGGCGTGAGGCGCAGTCGACGCCAGCAGCAGACGATTCCACTGATCCTGCGCCTGCTCGCCCCGACCAGTCGCCAGTCGTCAGTCGCCACCAACGGACTCTCTCAGGGCCTCTTCAATTCCCAAGGGGCCGTCTCGCGTTCGTCATTCGTCGGGCAGCAGGTTCGGGACACCAGCCATCTCAGTCAGACGCCGAAGCGCGGGCGACGGCTCGCTGATACGAAACGCCACAGCTACCTCATGGGACGCAGCACGAGCGCGGAGCAACCCTGCGAGGCCAGACGAGTCTGTGTACGTGAGTCCGTGGACGTCGATGGTGATCGATCGATCCCAGGTAAGTCTCTCGAGCGCTTCGCTCACACACGCCTGTAGCTCCCTGGCACCGCTCACGTCGAGCTCGCCCTCGACGACGATGGTTACGTGGGGGCCGTCGTATTTGGCCTCGACGCGCAGCGGCTCGGCCTGCGAGGGCTCCACGTCATCAGACATACGGCAGTCCTCCTGCGACACCCACGGGTCTGCCTTGACCCAAGGTCGCGTAGCCCTCGCCAACCCGTCAATCGGCCGGGACTGTCGGCTCTCCGGTGACCGACCGACGCCCGGTCCCGCGCTGTGTGCACGCTCGGAGCTAGTCGCACTTATCTGACCCGTGGGGCGCATCCTCCGTCTGCAAGTTCCAGGCCTCAATCTCTGGTGATCCGCGTTTCCGTCACCGTGGACTAGGGCCGGGGTAGGCATCCCGTGGTACCGACGCGGCGCCGTGGAATGGGCTACACATGGCTCTTGCTATGCGGGGGTGGGGCAAGTGGCTGACCGTGGTGGTCGGGAGTGCGATCGTCGTCGCGGCCGGGGTGGGGGCGCTGCTGATCGCCCGGGGCTCGGAGGGGGACAGGGCGACGTCGACCACCGCGCCGCCCCCGCCCGGTAGCGACGTGCCGGTCGTGTTGCGGTCGGGTGGGCTGGATCGGCGCTACGTCGTGCACGTGCCCGGCAGCTACGACGCCAGCCATGCCGTGCCGCTGGTCCTGGTGCTCCACGCCAGCGGCAGCAACGCCGTGAGCGCGGCGCGGATCAGCGGGATGAGCGCCAAGTCCGACGCCGCCGGGTTCCTGGCCGTGTACCCGGAGGGGACGGGGGACCCCGCGACGTTCAACGCAGGTCTGTGCTGTGGCTATGCCGGGCGGACCATGACCGACGACGTGGCGTTCATGCGTGAGGTGGTGGCCGACGTGTCGGTGGACTATCGGGTCGACGGCGAGCGGATCTACGCCACCGGCATGTCGAACGGGGCGATGATGGCCCACCGGCTGGGTTGCGAGATGAGCGACGTCCTCGCCGCCATCGCTGCGGTGGCGGGGGCCCTGGAGGTGGAGTGCGCGCCGGCCCAGCCGGTGTCGGTGGTCGTGTTCCACGGGACCGACGACGCCATCGTTCCCTACGCGGGGGGCCGGGCCGGCTTCGTGCCCCGCGGCATGGACGCCGACTACGAGCCGGTGTCCAGCGCGGTGGGCCGGTGGGCCGCGACCGCGGGCTGCACCGGGGCCACCGACGAGC
>DASRJN010000410.1:0-3771 GCA_035649455.1 Acidimicrobiales bacterium | reverse complement strand
CTCCATGTCGTACGCCAATCCCCAGGCACCGGCCGGCCCCGGAGGGCAGCACCCGCCGGCTTGGTACCCCGATCCGTTCGGCCGCCACGAGAGCCGCTGGTGGGACGGCGCCCGCTGGACCGAGCACGTCGCCTCCCACGGTCGCCAGGCGGTCGATCCGCCCGTCGGCACCACCCACGTGCCGACCGCCAACCGACCCGCGGAGAAGGTGGCCGGCGACGTCGCCAGAGCGGGCGTCGCCCCGACCCAGCAGGGCGGCGGCACGCTGTTCACTGAGCCGGTGCTGGTGGTCAACCAGAAGGCCAAGATCATCGAGGTCAACAACGAGTACGCCATCCACGACCAGAACGGTCGCCAGATCGGCGCGGTGCGCCAGGTGGGCCAGAGCATGGCCAAGAAGGCGCTGCGGTTCGTCGGTGGCTACGACCAGTTCATGACCCACAAGCTCCAGATCGTGGACATCATGGGCAACGTAGTGCTGGCCCTCACCCGTCCGGCCAAGATCATGAAGTCCCGGGTCATCGTGCAGAACGGCCAGGGTGCCGAGATCGGCGCCATCGTCCAGCAGAACTGGGTGGGCAAGATCCGCTTCGCGCTGGAGGCCGGTGGTCATACCTGGGGAACGATCAACGGCGAGAACTGGGTCGCCTGGAACTTCAACATCCAGGACCACACCGGGGTCGAGATCGCCCGCATCACCAAGACCTGGGCGGGCTTCGCCAAGGCCGCGTTCACCACCGCCGACCACTATGTGGTGCAGATCCACCGCCCGCTGGAGGAGCCGCTGCGCAGCCTGGTGGTGGCGGCCGCCGTGGCGGTCGACACGGCCCTCAAGCAGGACGACCGGGGCATCATCGGCTAGGCCAGGGGGGTGCACGACGCCCACCCGCCCATCGGTGCGGTCCGCGAGGCGGTCGCCCGCGCGCTGGCCGAGGACCTCACGCCCCTGGGCGACCTCACCTCGGCGCTGCTGCCCCCGTCCTTGGAGGCCACCGCCCGGTTCGTCCCTCGGGTGGACGGCATCCTGGCCGGGCGGCTGTGCGCCATGGAGGCCTTCCGCCAGGTCGAGCCCCTGCTGGAGGTGGCCTGGTGGGCCGATGACGGTGACCAGGTCACCGCGGGGGTGGCCATCGCCGAGGTCCGGGGGCCGCTGGCTCCCATCCTCACCGCCGAGCGCACCGCGCTGAACTTCCTCGGCCACCTGTCCGGGGTGGCCACTCTGACCGCCCGCTACGTCGACGCCATCTCCGACGCCGGTGGCGACCTGCGGGTGTGGGACACCCGCAAGACCACCCCCGGCCTGCGGGCGCTGGAGAAAGCCGCGGTGCGGGCGGGCGGCGGCTCCAACCACCGGGGCAGCCTGTCCGACTGGGTGCTGCTCAAGGACAACCACCTCGAGCTGTTCGGCATCACCGCCGGAGTGGTCCACGCCCGCGAGCGCTGGCCCGGCCGCACCGTGCACGTCGAGTGTGGCGACCTCGACCAGGTGCGGGAGGCCACCGAGGCCGGCGCCGACGCCCTGCTGCTCGACAACATGTCGCCCGAGCAGGTGCGGGCCGTGGTGACCGAGGTCCGCGAGCGGGACCCCGTCCGGCCGCTGCTGGAGATCTCGGGCACGGTGAGCCTGGAGACGATCCGGGCCTACGCCACCACCGGCGCGGACCTGGTCTCGATCGGTGCGCTGACCCACTCGGCGCCGGTCCTGGACATCGGCCTCGATGTAGTTCCGGAGTAACAGCCCGACGTAGCCTCACCGGCCGTGATGCTTCTGGCCATCGACGTCGGCAACACCCAGACGGTCATCGGGCTCTACGACCTGGAACCGGACGACGCGCCCAACGTCGGCCGCCGCCTGGCCGACACGCACCTGCTCGACCACTGGCGGGTGGCGACCAACGCCGAGCGGACGGCCGACGAGCAGGCGCTGGTCATCCAGGAGTTCCTCGGCTTCCACGGCTTCAGCTTCGACGACGACATCGCCGGCATCGTGCTGTGCTCGTCGGTCCCGCGGGTCACAGGGGCGCTGAGGCGCATGAGCGAGCGCTACTTCGGCAGCCCGGCCGTGGTCATCGAGCCCGGCATCCGCACCGGCATCCCCATCCTGTACGACAACCCGAAGGAGGTGGGTGCCGACCGGATCGCCGACGCGGTGGCCGCCTTCGACCTGTTCGGCGGCCCGCTGGTGGTGGTCGACTTCGGGACCGCGACGACCTTCGAGGCCATCTCGGCCAAGGGCGAGTACCTGGGCGGCGCCATCTTCCCCGGCATCGACATCAGCCTCGACGCCCTGTTCGCCCGGGCCGCGGCATTGCGCCGTGTCGAGCTGGTCGAGCCCCGCCACGTGATCGGGCGCTCGACGGTCGAGTCGATGCAATCGGGCGTCATCTACGGCTACACCTCGCTGGTCGACGGCATGGTCGAGCGCATCGAGGCCGAGCTGGGCGAAAAGGCCACGGTGGTGTCCACCGGCGGTCTGTCAGGCTTGATCACGCCCCTGTCCAGCACCATCGTCCACCACGAGCCGTGGCTCACGCTGCACGGCCTGCGCCTCATCTACGAGAAGAACCATTGACCGACGAGCCCGACCCGCCCGAACCGCGGCGCCCGCCCTACCGGGTGGAGGTGAGCGACCGCGCCGCCGACCTGCAGGCCGCGCACGAGAAGCTGGGCGAGGGGGACAGCTCGGGCGTCCCGGCCACCGTGGCGGGCCGCGTCATGCTGCTGCGGGAGATGG
The DNA here is from genome assembly GCA_035649455.1 of Acidimicrobiales bacterium. Taxonomy (GTDB): domain Bacteria; phylum Actinomycetota; class Acidimicrobiia; order Acidimicrobiales; family VFJN01; genus ZC4RG19. The sequence goes on along the minus strand of DASRJN010000410.1, from coordinate 1,037 downwards.
GCCGGCTGACCTTCGCCACGCTGCACGATTCCAGCGGCTCGATCCAGCTCATGGCCACCGCCAAGGGCACCGAGGACTACCGGGGCCTGACCCGCCTGAACCTGGGCGACTGGATCGTGGCCACCGGCGAGGTGATCCGGTCCAACAAGGGCGAGCTGTCGGTGCGGGTCGAGCGCTGGGAGCAGCTGGCCGAGGCCAAGCGCGGCTTCGGCGACAAGTGGCACGGCATCACCGACACCGACATGCGCTACCGGCAGCGCTACGCCGACCTGTGGGCCAACGAGTCCAGCCGGGCGGTGTTCCAGGCCCGCAGCCGCATCATGACGCTCACCCGCCACTTCCTGGACGAGCGCGGCTTCGTCGAGGTGGAGACGCCGGTCTTCCACCCCATCCCCGGCGGGGCGCTGGCCCGACCCTTCATGACCCACCACAACGCCCTGGACATGGAGCTCTACCTGCGCATCGCGCCGGAGCTGTACCTGAAGCGGCTGGTGGTGGGCGGGTTCGAGCGGGTCTACGAGCTGGCCCGCGTGTTCCGCAACGAGGGGCTGTCGACCCGCCACAACCCGGAGTTCACGATGCTGGAGCTCTACCAGGCCTACGCGGACTACGGGGACATGATGTCCCTGACCGAGAACCTGGTGGCGCACCTCGCCGAGGAGGTGACCGGCTCGACCGTGGTCAGCTACGACGGCCGGGAGCTCGACCTCACCGTCCCCTGGCGGCGGGCCACGCTGGTCGACCTGGTCGAGGAGGCCATCGGCGTGCGCATCGACGTGCGCATGCCGGTCGAGGAGCTGGCGGCCATCGCCACTGCCCACGGCGTCGAGGTCGAGGACGGGTGGGGCCCGGGCAAGCTGGTCCTGGAGATCTACGAGAAGACCACCGAGGCCGGGCTGTGGGGCCCGGTGTTCGTCCTGGACTACCCCAAGGAGGTCTCGCCGCTGGCGCGGGACCACCGCGAGATGCCCGAGACCGTCGAGCGCTTCGAGGCGCTGGTGGCCGGGCGCGAGCTGGCCAACGCCTTCTCCGAGCTG
>DASRJN010000409.1:0-9645 GCA_035649455.1 Acidimicrobiales bacterium | reverse complement strand
GGGCAGCTCGACCGGGACGTGGTGTCGCCGTGATCGTCATCGCCCGCCACGGCCGCACCGCGGCCAACGCCGGCGGACTCCTGCTGGGCCGGGCCGACCCGCCGCTCGACGCCGAGGGCATCCGGCAGGCGGAGGCGCTGGGCCGAGCGTGTGCCGGCCTCGACGTCGCCCGGGTCGTGACCAGCCCGCTGGGCCGCTGCCGCGACACGGCCGGCGCCATCGCCACCGCCGCGGGCGGCGTCCCGGTCGTGGTGGACGAACGTTGGGTCGAGCTGGACTACGGGGAGCTGGACGGCGTGCCGTTCGCCGACCTGCCGGCCGAGCTGTGGTCGGCGTGGCGAGGCGACATCGAGTGGTGCCCGCCGGGGGGCGAGACGCTGGCCGCCCTGGGCCGCCGCGTGCGGGCGGGGGCCGAGTCGCTGGTGGACGAGGCCCGGGACCGCGACGTCGTGGTGGTCAGCCACGTCTCGCCCATCAAGGCCGCGGTCGCCTGGGCGCTGGGGGTGGGCGACGAGATCACATGGCGCATGTGGGTGGGCCCGGCCTCGCTCACCCGCATCGGCTGCAGCGGCCCGGCGCCGTCGCTGCGCTCGTTCAACGAATTGGCTCATCTGGCCTGACATCCGGCCCATAGGGTCGGGGAGATGGGCCAACCGATCGTCATCGTCGACTCGTTCACCGACGTGCCGTTCGCCGGGAACCCCGCCGGGGTGTGCGTGCTGGCCTCGGCCACCACCGAGGCGTGGATGCAGTCGGTGGCGGCCGAGCTCAACCTGTCCGAGACCTCGTTCGTCGTGCCCCGGCCCGACGGGGACCACGATCTGCGCTGGTTCACCCCCACCACCGAGGTCGACCTCTGCGGTCACGCCACCCTGGCCAGCGCCCACGTGCTGGGCGGCGATCGCCGGTTCCACACCCGCAGCGGCCCGCTGGTGTGCCGGGCCGCGGGGGAGGGGACCATCGAGATGGACTTCCCCGCCCTGCCGGTCGAGCCCGTCGCCGACCCGCCGGACGTGGCGCCCGCCCTGGGCCTGTCCCCGGACAGGGTGGTGGGCGTGTACGCCAACGAGGGCGGCTGGCTGTTCGCCGAGCTGGCCTCGGCCGCCGACGTGCGGGTGGTGGTGCCCGACCTTGCCGCGGTGGTGGCGCTGGGCGGGTCCATCATCGTGGCGGCCACGCCCGGCGAGCGCGAAGGGATCGACTCGGTCTGCCGGGTCTTCGTCCCCGGGGCCGGCATAGCCGAGGACCCGGTGACCGGGGCGGCCCATTGCCTCATCGGCCCGTGGCTCGCGGCCCGCACCGGCCGTGCCGAGTTCACCGGCGAGCAGGCCTCGCCCCGCGGCGGCATCGTGGGCATGCGGGTCGAGGGCGAGCGGGTCGTCCTCTCCGGCCGCGCCGTGACCCTGCTGGAGGGCACGCTGCGCGAGGACCCGCCGCCCGCCTGAGGCCCGCGTCACTCGGGGGCGAGCGGGAGGGTGATGACCAGGCGCGCCCCGGGGTGGTGATCCGGGTCGACCACGATCGTGCCCCCGTGGGCCGCGACCACGTCGCGGGCGATGGCGAGACCGAGGCCGGTGCCTCCCTCGCCCTGGGCGCGGGCGCCGTCCAGCCGGGCGAAGCGCTCGAACACCTCGTCGCGCCGGTCCGGCGGGATGCCCGGCCCGTCGTCGCTGACGGCCACGACCGCGTCGTCCCCCGAGGCGGTCACGCTCAGCGCCACGGTGCTGCGAGCGTGGCGCACGGCGTTGTCCACCACGTTGCCGACCGCCCGGGCCAGCTGGTCGGCGTCGCCCAGCACCCGGGCGGCGCCGATGCCCGTGCTGTCGACCGCGACGCGCCCGGACGCCCGCAGGCGGCGGGCCTGGCGGTCGACGACGTCGTCCAGGTCGACCGGAACACGCCGGGCGGGGGAGGCCCCGGCGTCGCTGCGGGCCAGGGCCAGCAGGTCGTCCACCAGGTGCTGCATGCCGATCGTGTCGGCCAGCACGCTGCGGCTCGTGGCCGAGGGATCGGCGCCCGCGGGGTGTTCGAGGTCGACCTCGATCTCGGCTCGTATGCGGGCGAGTGGGCTCCGCAGCTCGTGCGACGCGTCGGCCACGAAGCGCTGCTGGCGGCGGGCGCCGTCCTCGATGCGGTCCAGCATGGCGTTCATGGTGCGGGCCAGGCGCCCGACCTCGTCGTCGGCCGGCGGCACCGGGACCCGCCGATCGAGGCCGGAGGCGCCGATGCCGTCGACCTCCCGGCGGATCGCCTCGACCGGCCGCAGCGTCCGGCCGACGAGCGCCCACACCAGCGCGGCCAGCAGCAGCGTCACGGCGGGGACCGCCAGCACCAGGGACCGGGTCAGGGCGCCGGTGCTCTCGGCGATGTCGTCGAGCGGGGCGCCCACGTGGACCACCACGGGCCTCCCGGTGGCGTCGGTGCCGCGGGCCGAGGCCACGTGGAACGGGCTCTCGTCGCCCAGGTCGACCGTGCGCACGACCGGGGCGTCACCTTCGGGCGGCGCGGCCAGCGGCGGGCGATCCTTGAGCGACGGGGTGGCCGAGACGACCTGGCCGCCGGCGTCGACGATCTGGGCGACCCCGTCGTCGTCGGCCACGGGCACGAGCGTGGCGGGCACCCGCCCGTCCTCGACCTCGGCGGCCAGCGCCCGGGCTTGGATCACCAGCGTGTCGTCCAGGTTCTCCGTGAGCACCCGGCGCTGGTGGGCCACGAGCCAGACACCGGTGAGGGTGAGCACGGCCGCCACCGCGAGCGCCGCCGCCAGGGTGATGCGGAACCGGACCGTGCCGGTCAGGCGGGCGAAACGGCGGTCACGTCCCATCGGCACCGATCCGGTAGCCCGCGCCCCGCACCGTCTCGATCGAGTGGCGGCCGTACGGCTCGTCGATCTTGCGGCGCAGGCGGCGGATGTACACCTCGACGATGTTGGGGTCGCCGGTGAAGTCGCTGTCCCACACCCCGGCCAGGATCTGGTCCTTGGAGACGACCTGGCCGGCCCGCCGCACCAGCAGCTCCAGCACGTCGAACTCCCGCGTGGTGAGGCCGAGCTCCGCCGCGGCGCGCCAGGCCCGGCGCCGGACCGGGTCGATGCTCAGGTCGCCCACCGATGCGGGTGCCACGGTGCGCTCGGCCGAGCGGCGCAGCAGCGCTCGCACCCGGGCCACCAGCACCGTGAACGAGAACGGCTTGGTGAGGAAGTCGTCGGCCCCCGTGTCCAGCGCCTCGGCCTCGTCGAGGTATCCGTCCTTGGCCGTGAGCATGAGGATCGGGGTCCACACCCCCCCGGCCCGCAGGTCGGCGCACACCCGGAACCCGTTGCGCCCCGGCAGCATGATGTCGAGCACGATCAGGTCGTAGGCTCCCTCCGTGGCCCGCCACAGGCCCTCGTCGCCGTCGGGGGCGACCTCCACGGTGAAGCCCTCCGCCTCCAGCCCGCGGCGCACCGCCCCGGCGAGCTTGGCGTCGTCCTCGACGAGCAGGAGCTTCACGGCCCTCCTTCCGGGACCAGTGTGGCCCGACCGCTCGGCCGGCGGGCGACCATGTCAGCGCCGGTTCAGGCGGCCCGGTGCACCATGGCGGTGACGAAGTCGTAGGAGGCACGACGATGCAGAGACGCACGAAGGTGATCGGGGCCGCAGCGCTGGCAGTCGGGGCGCTGCTCTGCACCGGCGCCGGGGTGGCGGTGGCGCAGGGCGGCGACGACGGCAACGAGCACGAGGTGCCGATCACGGGCGCCGAGTTGGACAAGGCCAGCGCGGTGGCGCTGGAGGAGACCGGCGGGGGCCGGGTGACCGAGACCGAGAAGGGCGACGAGGAAGGCGCCTACGAGGTTGAGGTCACGCTGGACGACGGCACCCAGGTGGACGTCCATCTCGACTCGAACTTCCACGTCATCGACCACGAGAGCGACGGGCAGGGCGCCGACGACGACTAGTAGTGGTCGCCGCTCACTGAGTGTGCGGGTGTGACTGAACGGAGCGCCGGGCGGGCATGCCTGGGGCGTGGCGATGACCATGGCCCCGACGACGCTCCGGCGATGCACGGCATGCGGCCGTATCGTCGATGGGGGCGCGAACTTCTGCCCGGAGTGTGGCGTTCGCCAGATCGATCACGACCACCGGCCCGAGCCGCAGGTGGGGGGGCAGGTGGCGGTGCCCGACGCCCCCAACCCGCCCGTCCTGATGATCCTGCTGGCGCTCGCGGTCGCCGCCCTGCTCCTGGCGTTGGCGGCGGGACTGGTGATCGGGCGGGTCGGCACCGCGCTGGGCGACCTCGGCTCGTCCGGCGGCGAGGGCGACGCGGCCGACGCCATGGACGCCTACGCCCCCCTGGCCGAGGGGTGGCAGGACAAGCACGACCACGTGGCCGGTCAGGGCGAGGGTGACGATTCGGCAGGGCTGGCCGTGGCGGCCACCGACGCCGGTGCCTGGATCGAGGTCAACCGCGGCGACTTGCAGGCTCTGGCGGACGGCGCGGACGGCGACTCGGGCCCCCTCTATGACCAGCTGGTGGCCATCTTCGATCGCCGGGCCGAGGTGCTGGCCGACATCGAGGCGGTCGCCACCGAGGGCGGGACCGGGCTCGGCGCAGCGAGCGACGAGCTGGGCGAGCTCGCCGTGCTGGACCAGCAGGCCGAGGCCACGACCTGCGAGATCGCCGACGTGATGCGGGCCGAGGGTGACGATCCCGCGGACCACATCACCTCGGGGATGAACGTCGTCTGCCCGTAGCGGGCGCTCAGCGGCCCACGATGTCGGCCATGCTGGCCAGCGCCCCAGGAAGCGCCAGCACGAGCAGGGCGACGAGGGCCACCCGCCCGACGAGCCGCGCCCGATGGGAGCGCACGGCGTCGACCAGCGCGTCCCAGCGGGTGGCCAGCACCAGCACCAGCCCGAGGACGACAAGCACGGCGGTCACCGGATAGGCGACGACGGCCAGAACCGCCGGGAGCGCATAGCGCGCCAGCACGCGCCACTCGCGGGACAGCAGCGGCAGCCAGGTGCTCAGACGGGCCATCCAGCCGGCCAGCGCCAGCCCGTAGGCGAGGGCCAGGAGGCTGAAGACCGCGACGGACAGCCACCCGGGACCGACGATGTCGAAGTCCGGGTTGTCGTCCCGCAGCGGGTCCACGATCGTGCCCAGCACGACCAGCAGGCCGGCCCCGAACGCCAGCCCGCCGAGCGGGTTGCGCGGTAGGTAGCGGCGCACGACGAGGTAGATCCCTGCGGTGATCAGCCCGCCGAAGATCCCGGTGAACAGGATGAAGTCCCGGGTGCCGGTGGCGGTGATCTCACCCACGATCTGGTCCGCCTCGGTGATCCGGCCCTGGGCCGCGTCGCCGCCGGTGACCGCCAGCAGTCGCATCGCCAGCCGCCCGCCGGCCCCGATCACGGTGATCCCGGCCACGATCCCGCCGGTGATGGCCAGCGCGCAGTACCAGACGAACCGCCGCGCCACCTCCGTGACGCTGAGCCGCGGCTCAGCGGCCGGTACATGGAACGGCCGCCGGCACCAGGCCAGCCCGGCCCCGAGGCCCGCCACGAGGAGCACTCCGCACACCGCCATCACCGCCATGGGTGTGAGTCTCGCATCCGGTTGGGCGCGGCCTCGCGTCCGGCGGGTGCCTCCGCCTGCTTACGCTCGGCCCATGACCCCGCCGCCGGAGGGCTGGGCCGAGGCCTGGCAGCACACGTGGGACGAGCTCGAGGACACCCTCGTCGGCGACCGAGCCCTCCGGATCGCCGCCTTGCTCGACGCGGTCGAAGCCGTGGTTGCCCCCGGCTCCGCGCCCACGGTGCTCGACCTCGGCTGCGGGACCGGCACCGTCACGCGCCGGCTGCTGTCGCGCCTGCCGGCGGCCCGGGTGGTCGCGCTCGACGTCGACCCGGTCCTCCTCACGATCGCGGCCGCCACCTTCGCCGGCGACGAGCGAGTCCGTCTCGCCCGCGCCGACCTACGCGACCCGGCCTGGATCGCCGCCGTCCCCGACGCTCCGGTCGACGCCGTGGTCACGGCCACTGCGCTGCACTGGCTGCCGGAGGCGACGGTCGCTCGCCTCTACCGGGATCTCGCCCCCATGGTCCGCCCGGGCGGCGTCTTCGCCCATGCCGAGCAGATGCCGCTGGACGCTCCCCGCCTGGCCTCGGCCTTCGCCGGCCTCGACGGCCGGCGTCACCCCGCCACCGCGGCCCGCCTCCATGCCTGGGACGCCTGGTGGGCCCGCGCCGCCCGGGATCCGCTCCTGGCCGCCGAGGGTGACGAGCGGCGCGCCATCTTCCCCACCAGCTACCCGACCGAGGAGTTCTCGCCGCCGGCCGCCTGGCACCTGGCGTCCCTGACGGCCGCAGGGTTCGCCGAGGCGAGCGTCACGTGGCGCTCCGGCCACGCCGCCGTGGTCACCGCCCTCCGCTGACGCTCACTCGGGCCCGGCCGGCCGCTCGGCGACCAGGGCGAGCACGGCAGGCACGGGGTCGTCACGCGGCTCCTCGACCCGAAGCAACCGCAACGGGCTGGACAGGACGTCGTTGAGCAGCTCGGCCAGCGTCCGATGGCGAACGCCGACCGCTTGCCGGATCCCGTTGTCGCTCCACCAGGGTGCGTCCTGGTGCCAGCCCGACTGCCGGTAGGTGGGATGGACGATCCGGCCGCCATCGTCGCGACCTTCGACGCACGGCCCGTTGAAGCACGGATGCACACCGAACATGAGCAGCCGGCCACCCGGGCGCAGTACCCGTGCCACCTCGGCGAGCACCGCGGGGAGATCGTCGAGGTCGCCGTGCACCCAGATGCACGCGACGTCGTCGAACGACCCCGCGCGAAACGGCAGCTGCGACGCGTCGGCGGCCGCCACGACCTCACGCGCCTTCGCGACCTTCAGCTGATCCTGCGAGACGTCGACCCCCACGACCGCCCGCCCGGTGCCCGTGAGGATGTCGCCGTACAGTCCCGTCCCGCATCCGAGGTCGAGGCACAACCCGGCCCCGCCACCGAGCAGCCCGACCAGGTCCTGCCGGCTGAAGTCCGCCGACGGACGCGCGACCGTGTCGTACCAGGCGGCAAGCCCGTCGTACCGAGCCCGTCCCCGGCCCGCCCCGGCTCCGGATCTGTCCATGACGCCAGTGTGCCTCGACTTCGCCGGACCTACCGTTGACCTGCCCTGGTGCAGTGGAGGTCCCGCCAACACTCCAGAGCATCGGCGCGGCAAGCCGGCCTGCTCGACGCCCGGCCGGGTGAGCGTGTGCTCGACCTGGGATGCGGGCCGGGCACCGATCTTGCCTTGTTCGCCGGTGCTGTCGGCGATGGCCTGGCGATCGGCATCGATCGTTCCCATGCGATGGCCGTGAAGGCGGCGGTGGACGAGGCGGTCGCTCGGGCTGCGGGCGGACCATTCGACCGAGCGGTCGAGGACGCGGTCGCCGACGGCGCGGTCACATCGCCCGAGGGCCAGGCGTACCTGAGCCGGCTCCAATGGGCCAGCGACCGGGGCGCCTTCTGCTTCGCCGTCGCGTCCGTCGTGGCCGGCGGCCGACGGCCCCACTGATCCGCCGGCCTGTGCACGGGCGCGCGCCCCTTCGTCGTTACGGTGCTGGCCGTGACCTTCACGCTGCTGCCCGCCGTCGACGTGGCCGACGGTCGAGCCGTCCGGCTCGTCCGGGGCGAGGCCGGCTCGGCGACCACCTACGGCGACCCGCGCCAGGCCGCACTCGCGTGGCAGGCCGCGGGAGCGGAGTGGATCCACCTGGTCGACCTGGACGCGGCGTTCGGTCGCGGCTCCAACGCCGGCTTGCTCGCAGCCGTGATCGGCGAACTGGACGTCAAGGTGGAGCTTTCAGGCGGCATCTGCGACGACGCCTCCCTCGATGCGGCCCTTGCGACCGGCTGCACACGCGTCAACCTCAGCACCGCGGCCCTGGAGGCCCCGGCATGGTGTGGACGCACGATCGCGGCGCACGGCGACCGTGTGGCGGTCAGCCTCGACGTGCGCGTCCTCGAAGCTGCCGCCGGCTCGAGGCCGCACCGGCTGGCCGCCCGGGGCGGGAAAACCGATGGCGGCGACCTGTGGGAGACCCTCGCCCAGCTCGACCAGTACGGCTGCGCCCGGTACGTCGTCACCGACGTGACCAGAGACGGCGCGCTCGGCGGCCCCAACCTGGCTCTCTACCGTGCAGTCACCCGCGCCACCACGGCCCCGGTGATCGCCTCCGGCGGGATCTCCTCGATCGACGACCTGATCATCCTGGCCCAAGCCGCCGCCACAGGCGCCAACCTGGAGGGCTCGGTCGTCGGCCAAGCCCTTTACGCCGGCCGATTCACCCTCCCCGACGCCCTCGAGGCGATGCGTGCGGTCAAGCAAGCCACACCGTCCGTCGCCCGCTAGCCAGCGTCCCTGTTCGATGCCTCAACCAGCCTCGCCGCCGGGCCTGCGACCGTCGTCAACTTCGCGCCAGGAGGGGCGGCCGCTGTGGTGGCCGCCCCTCCCGTAGTGGTGGGCGCGATCTATCTCCAGCCGGCGATGTCGAGGATGGTCCCCGCACCGGTGACGTTGTGCTGCACGCTCACGTAGAAGTGCTCACCGCTGGCGTCGAAGATGCCGCCGGTCCACTCCGCATTCGTGTCGTTCAGGGTGGCCGCGCGGACGCACCCGTCGGACTGGAGGTCCGGGTCTGCGCCGTCGGGCAGGCAGGCCCACAGGTCATTGTTCTTGGGGCCTTGCGGCGGCTCGGTGTTGGCGTCTTCGTGGATGATCCAGTTCCCGCGGCCGGGCTGGTAGGCGATGTTGTCCGGCATCGTGATCTCAGGGCTGCCCGGCACGAACCGCTGCACCTCGGGAACGCTGGTGTTGGCGCTCGCGCCCGCGAGTGTGCCGTCCAGGATGCAGACCGTCTCGCCCCAGAGGAGCTCGCCGTCGTTGCCGGTGTTGTTGCCGCAGAACCGCACGTTCCCGTTCGCCTCGGCACCGCGGTCGATGTCGATGTCCTCGGGCCGGTAGTAGCCGGTCAGGCGCAACGCCGCCGCCTGGGCGCGCAGGTCGGGGTCGGGCGCCGGAGGGATCGGGATCCAGCGACCCTGGCCGAGCTCGGTGCCTTGGCCGTTGTCGGTGCCGCCCACGTGCAGGCCGAAGATGGCGCCGGCAGCGTAGGGCGACTGACCGAGGCTGGTGATGGGACCGGCGTCCGGGGCGCGCAGGGTCGTCGGGATGAACTTGAAGTACGCGCCGCCGGCGACGCCGTTGCTCGGACGGCTCTCATCGCCGTAGTAGGTGACGCCGCTGCCGTAGAGCGCGAGGCCCTCGAACGAGAGGCGACCCAGCGCGGGGCGGACCGTCAGGTTGGCCGCACCGGTGCCGCCGGTGAAGGTGCCGGTCGCCCGGTCCAGGGTCACGCCCGTGGTCCCGAGCGGGTCGATCAGCTCGTACACGCGACCGCCGTTGGGGCCGCCGCCGGCCTCCTCGGCGAAGATGATCGTGCCCCACGGGGTGGCGCGGACCGGGTCGCACGCCGTGGTGCCGGTCACGATCGTCTCCGAGGCGCCGGTGGCGATGTTGATCCGCACCAGACCGGGGTCGGTCGGGCCCGACTCGTTGCACGTGATGAGCCACTCCGGGTTCTCGGCGTTCGGCCAGAAGGCGCTCATGTCCAGCAC
>DASRJN010000408.1:0-4857 GCA_035649455.1 Acidimicrobiales bacterium | reverse complement strand
CGCCATCACCGTCACGTTGGGGTTCGACTCCGCCAACACCTTCGTGATGGCCGCCGTCAACGTCGTCTTCCCATGGTCAATATGACCCATGGTGCCGATGTTCAAATGCGGCTTGGTCCGCTCGAACTTTTGCTTGGCCATCGTGCGGATCTCCTGGTCTCGCGAAATGATGGAGTAGCGGCGGCCGGACTCGAACCGGCGACAACCCGATTATGAGCCGGGTGCTCTAACCAACTGAGCTACGCCGCCAGGCTGCTACTGCGAGCCCCCTGTCGGAATCGAACCGACGACACCAGCCTTACCATGGCTGTGCTCTGCCGACTGAGCTAAGGGGGCAACCTGGTCCGCCGGGCTCGCGCCCGGACCCGCGGACCCAGGGCCGCACAGAGTATCGCCGCCCCGAGGCCACCAGCCAACCGACAAGCATACAGCCGCCGCGGGGCGTGCAGGCGGGGGCACGCCGAGGATCCGGTCGCCCCCACCGAACGCGATTCACCACGTAGAGTGGCGCTGTCGCCTGTTCGCGACACGTTCGTAAAGAAAATGCTCAAGTTCGTGACGGAACGCGCCGATACAGGTCCCGTGCTGGTGGAACGCCTCATTGTCGAGGGCGACGGCGAAGCCGCGTCCGTTGACTTCCATCCGCGGCTGACCGTGCTGGGCGGTATGCCGGGGGATGCTCGAGGGGCCTTTGGCTCCCTGCTCTCCGGCGCCCTCCACGGAACGGTGCGCGGCGTGCATCTCGAGGTCGTCGACGACTCCGGTCGCCGGCTGGTGGTGCTTCGCCCCTCGTCGGGCCAGCACCGCGTGATCGACGTGGCCACGTCCACCGACGTCACGGGCCAGCATCGCGGCTTCGACGGCCGCGTCGACCTGCTCTCCAGCCAGTACGGGCGCTCCACGGTCACCCGCATCACCGCGGCCGACCTGCACAACCGCTCCCCCCGCAACGACGCGGTGCGGGCCCTGTCCGCCCTCGACCAGGTCGCCCTCTGGGGCGCGGCCGACGAGCTGCTGGGCCGGGGCAGCGGCCGGGGCGACGCCATGGGCACCTGGTATGCCCTGGCAGGCGACACCGACGTGCACTGGGCGGTCGACCACCGCACCGAGATCCAGGCGGCGGCCCGCCTTCGCCAGCACATCGCCGCTCTGCGCTCACTGTCGTCCAGCGCACCGGACCTGTCCGACGACGATGCCGTCGCCCTCGCCCAGGGCATCGTGTCGCAGCTGACCGCCGCCACCAACAGCGCCGGCTGCCGGCCGCCTGTGCTCCTGGACGAGACGTTCGACCAGCTCGAGCCGGCCGTCGTGCCGCTGCTGCTGGAGCTGCTCCCGGGCCTCGTGGGTGACCTGCAGGTGATCCTGCTGACCGAGGACGAGGCCATCGCCAGTTGGGCCCGCCTCGAGGCCCTGGCCGGCGAGCTGTCACTGGTCGAGCCGGCGCTCGCTGCCGACTGAACCGCTGACCACGCCGGGTCCACTCCGGCCCTCTGGGCCGGCACCAGCACTGTCGGCTGTGCAGGCCGGCAATAGCGTGACGTCGATGGGCTCCTCCCTGACGGTGCGCTTGGCGCGCCTCGACGACGCCGAGGCGATCCGGCAGATCTACAACGCCGAGGTCACGACCTCGACCGTCACCTTCGACATCGCACCGCGGAGCCTGGCCGAGCAGCGCGCCTACCTGGCCGAGCGCAGCGGGGCCCACGCGGTGATCGTGGCCGGCGACGGTCCCACCGTGGTCGGCTTCGGGGCCCTGTCGCCGTGGCGGTCCAAAGCCGCCTACTCGACCAGCGTCGAGGACTCCGTGTACGTGCACCGCGCCCATCAGGGCCGCGGCATCGGCCGCCTGCTGCTGGCCGAGCTGGTCTCGGTGGCCACCTCCCACGGCTTCCACGCCCTGTTCGCCCGTATCGTGGGTGGGCACGAGGCGTCCATCCGGCTCCACGAGGCGCTCGGCTTCGAGATCGTGGGCACCGAGCGCGAGGTGGGCCGCAAGTTCGGGCGTTGGTTGGATGTGGTCGTGATGGAGCTGCTCATCCAGGCGCCGGGGCCGGTCGACCCAGCGCCTCGGCCACCGCCGGATTGACCACGTCGCCGCCCGCGGTGTTGACCCCCAGCGCCAGCGCGAGATCCGCCCGGGTCGCCTCCTCGACGCCCAGGCGGGCCAGCTCGGCCACGTAGGGCAGGGTGACGTTGGTCAGCGCATAGGTCGACGTGTTGGGCACCGCGCCCGGCATGTTGCCGACCGCGTAGTGGAGCACGCCGTGCACCTCGTACACCGGGTCCTCGTGCGTGGTCTCGTGCGAGGTCTCGACGCAGCCGCCCTGATCGATGGCGATGTCCACCACCACCGCGCCCGGCTTCATGGTGCGGACCATGTCCTCGGTGACCAGCACCGGCGCCCGGCCCCCGGGGACCAGCACGGCCCCGATGACCAGGTCGGCCCCCGCCACCACCCGCTCGACCGTGCCTCGGTTCGACGCCAGCGTGGTGATCCGCCCCATCTGGATCTGGTCGACGTGGCGCAACCGGTCGACGTTCTTGTCCAGCAGGTTGACCTCGGCCTCCAGCCCGGCGGCCATCCACGCCGCGTTGAGCCCGACGTTGCCGGCCCCCAGCACCACCACCCGCGCCGGCTGCACGCCGGGCGCCCCGCCCAGCAGCACCCCGCGGCCCCCGTTGTGGCGCTCGAGGTAGTGGGCGCCGATCTGGGCCGCCATGCGCCCGGCCACCTCGCTCATCGGTGCCAGCAGCGGCAGCGACCGGTCCGCGAGCTGGACCGTCTCGTAGGCGATGCCGGTGACCTTGTGCTCGACCAGCGCATCGGCCACCTGCGGGTAGGCCGCCAGGTGCAGGTAGGTGAAGATCGTGAGGTCGTCGCGGAACCAGGCGAACTCGTGAGGCTGGGGCTCCTTGACCTTGCAGATGAGGTCGGCCCGCTCCCACACCTCGTCGGCCGTCTTGACCACCTCGGCCCCGGCCCGCGAGTAGTCGTCGTCGGTGAGGCTGGACCCTCCGCCGGCCCCGGCCTCCACCAGGACGCTGGTGCCCTGCGCCGCCAGCTCCCGCACGCCGTCGGGCGTGATCGCCACCCGGAACTCGTCGATCTTGGTCTCGGTGGGGACACCTACCAGCAACGGTGATGGTTGGCTCATGCCTCAGGAGTATCCCACCCCCACCAGGTAGAACCGGCCCGTCGGATGCTCGTCGGGATAAGCGGGGCGCAGCTGGCGGTCGGTCACCGTGAACCCCGCCCGCTCGAACCGCGCCACCAGGTCGTCGGGGTCGCGCAAGGCCACCGTGACCGACACGCCCCGCCCCATCCAGTCGTCCACGTGCACCTGCCCCTCACCCGCGTGTACTGCGGCCAGCACGAGGCCGCCGGGGGCGATCGCTCGCCGCCACTGCGCCAGCACCGCATCGAGCCGGGCGGCCTCGCCGTAGATCAGGCAGTAGAACGCGACGATGCCGGCCAGCCCGCCGGGCCGGACCGGAAGCCGCGCGAGGTCCGCGGCCACCAGCGGGCGATCGGGGTCGAACTGCCGAGCCTCGCGCAGCTGGCCGAGCGACGCGTCCGACACCACCACCGGAGCGCCCTGCGCCGCGATTCGGGCACCGATGTGGCCCGGGCCGCCGCCGACCTCGAGCACCGGAGACCCGGTCAGCGCCGCCACCATGGCCATGCGGGCCCCCACGTCGTCGAGCAGCTCGCGGTCGTACGGCTTGGTCTCGAGCTCGTCGGTGAACCGCTCGCGGTAGAGGTCGGCGACGGCGTCGAAGGTCCGTCGCAGGTGGGCGGTCTCGTCGTCCCAGGCCGAGCCCGAAGGCATGGCCGGGGAGGCTAAGCCACCCCGGCCCGCCTCCCCGGGCCTATTTCTCGGCCAGGTCGAACCAGGCGGCCCGGTAGCGCCGGAACGCCACACGCAGGTCCTCGGTGGAAGCACCCGCGGGCGCCAGGCCGTCCAGCCGCTCCCGCAACATCCGCAAGGCCCCGGCCGTGGCCGCCGGGGGATCGTCGACGAACTGCGCCTGGATCTCGACCCAGGCCGCGTCGTCGCCGTTGGCTCGGTGCGGCTCGGCGCTCACGGCTTCGGCGTCGACCACGACCGGCTCGGCCGGCTCGGCGGGCGCCGGCTCCTCGACGTCGAGCACCACCGGCTCACCGTCGGGCTCCTCGGCCTCCATCTCGCCGCCCGCTTCGCCCGCCTCCGACCCCTCGACGCCGAGCGCCTCCGCCCCGGCCTCCGTCTCGCCCGCCTCCGACCCCTCGAGGTCGAGCGCCTCCGCCTCGGCCTCGGGCTCGCCGCCCGGTTCGCCCGCCTCCGACTCCTCGACGTCGAGCGCGGCCGGCTCATCCGCCTCCGCGCTCTCGTCGTCGAGCGCCGCCGGCTCGGCCTCGGGCTCGGTGTCCGGGCGGGCTGCTTCCGGCTTGTCGTAGGTGAGGTCGATCTCGGACTCTTCGGTGGGCTCGGAGTCGCCGTCCGGTGGCAGGGGGCGGGAGGGCTGGCGCCCGAAGACGGGCTGGCTCACCGGGAGGCCCCGAACCGGATGCCGGGCCGGCGGCCGCTGTCGCCGTCACCGTCGCCGTCACCGTCGCCGTTGTCGCCGCTCCGGTCGATGCCGCCGGCCAGCAGCGCCTCGAACAGGTCGCGGTACTGGATGAAGGCGGCCCGCAGGTCGTCCAGCGAGGCGTCGGGGCTCACCCCGCCGGCCTCGCGGTACTGAGCCACCAGGTGCGGATGGTCGATGGCGACCAGCTCCAGCCGATCGTCGGCGCCGACCTCAGCGGCCTCGCCGTCGCGGTAGCCCCGCTCGACGATCAGCTGGTCGACCAGCGTCCGGGCCGAGGTCACGCTG
>DASRJN010000407.1:0-13969 GCA_035649455.1 Acidimicrobiales bacterium | reverse complement strand
GGTGCTGGCCATCGACCGGGCCCGGGACGGCGACACGGCGCGCGCCAAGCTCGGGGTCGCTCCCGGTCGCCGGATGGTGCTCATCTTCGGCGGGTCGCTGGGGGCCCTGCGCATCAACCAGGCCGCGGTCGACGCCGCCCGCCGCTGGGCCGGCCGGTACGACCTGCATGTCCGCCACGTGGTCGGCGAGCGCGACTGGGACGAGATCACGGGCGAGGGACCGCCGGTGACAGCCGCGGCGCCGCTGCACTACGAGGCGCTGCGCTACGACGACGACATGCCCACCTCCCTGGCCGCGGCCGACGTAGCCGTGTGCCGGTCCGGGGCCAGCACCAGCTTCGAACTGCTGGCCGCCGGCCTCCCTGCGGTGCTCGTCCCGTCTCCGTTCGTCACCGCCGACCACCAGACGGCCAATGCCCGTCACATGGCCGCGGCGGGGGCTGCGGTGGTGGTGCCGGACGCCGAGCTCACGGGCGGCCGCCTGGTGGACGAGGTCGACGCCCTGCTGGCCGACCCCGACCGGCTGGCGGCGATGTCTGCCGCCGCCCGCGCCGCGGCCCGACCCTCGGCCGCCGACGACATCGCCGCGCTGGTGGAGGCGAACGCGCGTGGTTGACGCGCTGGACCTGTCCCACCCCCGCCGCCTGCACGTGACCAACGTGGGCGGCGCGGGGATGAGCGCGGTCGCCACCCTGCTGGCCGAGAGCGGCCACGACGTCAGCGGCCACGACCCGGCCGCCGCCACGCCCTTCCTCGACCTGCTGGCCGGCTTGGGCGTGACGGTGACCACGGGGCCCGACCGGCCCCCGCTGGACCCGGCGGTCGAGGCCGTGATCACCTCGACCGCCACCCCCGCCGACGACCCCGACGTGGCCGCGGCCCGGGAGCGGGGGACCACGGTCGCCCACCGGGCCGCGGCGCTGGCCGCGCTGTGCGCGACGCGGGACACGGTGGCGGTGGCCGGGACCCACGGCAAGACCACCACCTCCGCCCTGCTGACCACCGTGCTGGCCGGCACCGGCCGGGATCCTGGCTGGGTCGTGGGCGCCCGCATCGCGCACCTGGGCCGCGGCGCGGCGTGGGGCGGGGCCGGTCCGCTCGTGGTCGAGGCCGACGAGAGCGACGCCACCTTCCTGGCCCTCGGTGCCGGCACCGCGGTGGTGACCAACGTCGAGCCCGATCACCTGGAGAACTGGGGCGGCGAGGCGGCCCTGCGGGACGGGTTCCGCCGCTTCGTGGCCGCGGTGCCGGGCCCGACCGTGCTGTGCGCCGACGACGAGGGCTCGCGCCGGCTGGTCGAGGCGGCCGCCACGCCGCTGACCTACGGCCTCGCCGAGGGGGCCGACTACCGCGTGGTCGATCCCGCCCCGGCCGGCAGTGGCGTCCGCTTCGTGGTCGAGCATGCAGGCGAGCGAGTCGAAGTGGTGGTGCCCGCCGCGCCGGGCGTCCACAACGCCCGCAACGCCACCGCCGCGCTGGCCGCGGCTCACACGCTCGGTGTCCCGCTCGCCGAGGGCGCAGCCGCCCTGGCCGGGTTCACCGGCGTGGCCCGGCGCTTCGAGCTGCGGGGCGAGGCCGCGGGGGTGACCGTGGTCGACAGCTACGACCACCTGCCCACCGAGGTGGCCGCGGCCCTGGCCGCGGCGGCCTGGGGCCCCTGGGCGCGGGTGGTGGCGGTGTTCCAGCCCCACCGGTACAGCCGCACCGAGGCGCTGTGGCGGGAGTTCGCCGACGCCTTCGTGGACGCCGACCTGCTGGCGGTGACCGGTGTGTACGCCGCGGGCGAGGCGCCCCGGCCGGGTGTGACCGGCAAGCTGATCGTGAACGCGGTGCTCGACGCCCACCCCTGGGCGCAGGTGGCCTGGCTGCCGAGCCTCGACGACGTGCAGCTGTGGCTGGACTCGGTGCTGCGCCCCGGCGACCTGTGCCTGACCCTGGGGGCCGGGGACCTCACGACGCTGCCGCCCAGCATCGTCTCCCACCTCGAGGCCCAGACGTGACCCGGGGGCCCGAGGCCGTGGAGCGGGCCGCAGCCCTCCTCGGCGGGCGGGCCCGCCGGGACGTGGCGCTGGGCCCGTTCACCACCTACAAGGTCGGGGGGCCGGCGGCGCTCCTGGTCCAGGCCGGCTCGGCCCGCGACCTCGCCGCGGTGGCGGACGCGGTGGCGGCCGGCGGGCTCGCGGTCCTGGTGGTGGGCAAGGGCTCCAACCTGCTGGTGTCCGAGGCCGGCTTCGACGGGGTGGCGGTGGTGCTCGGCGACGGCTTCGCGGGCGTGGACATCGACGGCACCCGGGTGCGGGCCGGCGGGGCCGCGGCCCTGCCGGTGGTGGCCCGCCAGACGGTGCGGGCCTCCTTGACCGGGTTCGAGTGGGCCGTGGGCGTCCCCGGGTCGATCGGCGGCGCCGTGCGCATGAACGCCGGCGGCCACGGCTCGGACATGGCGGCCACGCTGATCGAGGCCGAGATCGTCGACCTGGCGGGGGGCGGTGCGGCCCGCACGGTCCCGGCCGCGGACCTGGCGCTGGGCTACCGGCGCTCGGCCGTCGCTCCGGCTCAGGTGGTGGTGACGGCCACCCTGGGCCTGGCGGTCGGGGATCGGGCCGCGGGGGAGCGCACGATCTCGGAGATCGTGGCCTGGCGGCGGGCCAACCAGCCCGGCGGCCAGAACGCGGGCTCGGTGTTCACCAACCCGCCGGGTGACTCGGCCGGGCGGCTGATCGACGTCTCGGGGTGCAAGGGCCTGCGCCACGGCACGGCCTCCGTGTCGACCAAGCACGCGAACTTCTTCCAAGCCGACTCCGGCGGGTCGGCCGACGATGTCTGGGCCCTGATGGGAGAGGTGCGCCGCCGGGTGGCGGAGGCCACCGGCGTCGAACTGGTGCCCGAGACCCGCTTGGTGGGCTTCGGCAACAACTCTCGAGCACAAGTCGAGAGTTTGGATGAACGGTGACATCACATGGCAGATGATGAAAAGCCTGGCGGTGACCACCCCAAAGCGGACTCTCAACTAGAGGGTGAAGGCTCGGTCAAGACGGTGCCTCCACAAGAGGCCGTTCCGGCAACACCGAGCGTCCCGGTCGACCCCCGCATGCGCTCGCGGCGCATCGCGGTGCTCCGGGGCGCCGGCCGCCGCCGGCTCCGGCGGGTCACGCTGGTGCTCGCCGTCCTCGCGCTGGGCGTGGCCGCGGCGGCGGCCACCCAGTCGCCGCTGCTGGACGTGGACCAGGTCACCGTGGCCGGGACCGGCCACACCCCGGAACAGGCCGTGCGGCGGGCGGCGGGCATCCGCACCGGTGACGCCCTGGTCTCCGTGGACCCCGGAGCGGTGGCGCGCCGGGTCGAGGAGCTGCCCTGGGTGGACCGGGCCCGGGTGACGCGGGACTGGCCCTCCACGGTCCACATCCAGGTGACGGAGCGGTCGGTGGAGGCGGTCGTCCAGGTCACGGAGGAGCGGGCCGCACTGATCGACAGCCGCGGGCGGGTGCTGAGCATCGAGCCCCGGACCCCGGACACCGAGCCCCAGGGAGGTGACGCGCCGCTGGTCCTCACGGGCATCGGAGGCCGGATCACCGAGGGGGAGCAGCTGTCGGCCGACGCCCGGGACGCGCTGGAGCTGGCCACCGCGTTGCGTGACCGCATGCCGGGAGTGGTGGCCTCGGTCTCGAGCGATCTGGATGCCGCGCTGCTCGAAGGGGGCTCGATCCGGTTCGGCTCGACCGACCAGCTCGAAGCCAAGGTCACCGCGGCCAAGACCGTTCTTTCCGACGTGGATGTGACCTGCTTGGAAACGCTGGATGTACGAGTTCCTGGAAGTCCGGCCTTGACCCGTGACCAGAGGTGTTCGTAGTCTGCGGAGAACTACCAGAGGTTGAGGAAAAGCATCGACCTTAACTTGACATTGAGCCGGTGTCGAGGGGGGCTCCGGCCTTGGTAGTTTCAGGCGATCCGCCCGGGTCTATGGCGGTCCGGGTGGACCAGTTCTCCCCGTGAAGACCCCTGATTGTGAGGTGGCACGACCCATGGCCGGCAATCCGCAGAACTATTTGGCCGTGATCAAGGTGGTCGGGATCGGGGGCGGCGGCGTCAACGCTGTCAACCGGATGATCGATGCGGGCCTCAAGGGCGTCGAGTTCATCGCCATCAACACCGACGCCCAGGCGCTGCTGATGAGCGATGCGGACGCCAAGCTCGACATCGGCCGCGAGCTCACCCGCGGGCTGGGCGCGGGCAGCGACCCCGAGGTCGGCCGGCAGGCGGCGGAGGAGCACCGCGACGAGGTCGAGGAGATCCTCAAGGGCGCGGACATGGTGTTCATCACCGCCGGGAAGGGTGGCGGCACCGGCACCGGCGGCGCGCCCGTCGTGGCCGAGATCGCCAAGGGCCTCGGTGCGCTCACCATCGGCGTGGTCACCCGCCCGTTCTCCTTCGAGGGCCGGCGCCGCGCCGTGCAGGCCGAGCAGGGCATCCAGCGCCTCAAGGAGAAGGTCGACACCCTCATCGTCATCCCCAACGACAGGCTGCTCACCGTCTCCAACGAGAAGACGTCGATGGTCAACGCCTTCAAGATGGCCGACGAGGTGCTGCTCCAGGGTGTCCAGGGCATCACCGACATCATCACCACGCCCGGCCTGATCAACACCGACTTCGCCGACGTGAAGATGATCATGAGCAACGCCGGCTCGGCGCTCATGGGCATCGGCTACGGCTCGGGCGAGGGCCGGTCCCTGCAGGCCGCCCGCAACGCCATCTCCAGCCCGCTGCTCGAGGCCTCCATCGAGGGTGCCCGCGGCATCCTGCTCACCATCGCGGGGGGCAGCGACCTGGGGCTGTTCGAGGTGAACGAGGCCGCCGAGGTCATCCACGGCGTGGCCCACCCCGACGCCAACATCATCTTCGGCTCGGTCATCGACGACGAGATGGGCGACGAGGTGCGGGTCACCGTCATCGCCGCCGGCTTCGACCGCTGGGACGACCGCGAGACGTCGGCCGGCCATTCGCTGTCCCGCCACCACACGAACGGGTCGGGCCGCTTGGGGGTCGACGAGGAGCTCGAAGCCCTCACGCGGGGACCATCGGTCGACGATCTCGACCTCGACGGCGACGACGAGTTCGACGTGCCGTCGTTCCTCAAGTAGGGGGCGGCGGCGAGGCGACGTGACCGTCACCGTGGCACCTGATCTCGCGGCACGGGTCGCGGAGGTGCGAGAGCGCATCCGCGCCGCGGCGCCCGAGCCCGAAAGGGTCACGTTGGTGGCGGTGACCAAGGGCTTCGACGCCGAGGTGGTGCGCGACGCGCTGGCCGCGGGGCTGGCGGACATCGGCGAGAGCTACGTGCAGGAGCTGGTGGCCAAGGCCGGCGAGCTGGCGAACGCGGGCGCCGGTCTGCGCTGGCACGCCATCGGGCGTCTGCAGCGCAACAAGGTGCGCAAGGCGGCGCCCCACGTCGCGCTGTGGCACAGCGTCGACCGCCTGGCGCTCGGCGCCGAGATCGCCCGGTTCGCGCCGGGGGCCGCGGTGCTGGTGCAGGTCAATGTGGCCGGTGAGGCGACCAAGGGGGGATGCGAGCCGGCCGAGGCGCCGGCGCTCGTCGACGGGCTCGCCGCGTGCGGGCTGGAGGTACGCGGAGTCATGGCGATGGCGCCGGCCGGGCCGCCCGAGAGCGCCCGCCCGGTGTTCAGCGCTGCGCGCCATCTGCGCGATCGGCTGGGGTTGTCCGAGGCTTCCATGGGGATGACCGACGACTACGAGGTGGCACTGTCCGAGGGCGCCACCATCGTGCGCGTCGGTCGCGGGCTGTTCGGTCCGCGCCCTGTTGGGGGCGGGGCGCGACACTAGGGATCACTCGGCCGGTGGAGGACACATGGCATCGATGTGGCGCAGGGCGATGCTCTACCTGGGGCTAGGCCCCGACGACGAGTACGACGACTTCGATGTCACCGGCGAGCACCAGCGGCCGGTGACGCCGCGCCCCACCGTGCGCCGCACCGGCGGAGGCGACGTCCAGCACGACCCCGAGCCGTCGGGGTCGGTGCGGACGCTCACCCCCTCTGCGGTCGACGACGGCGGGACGCGCAACGGCAACGGCAGCCACGGTGGCCACGCCACGCGGTCGAACGCGGAGCACGGCGGCAGCGAGGAGCGGTCCTCCGCCCGCCGGCCGGCCGCCTCGGCCGGCACCGCCGCGGCGGCCGAGCGGTCGTCCCGCGGCCGGGGGGCGGTCGTGCGCCCGCTGCCCGTCGGCACGTCCAAGCCCTGCGTCATCGGCCCGACCTCGTTCAACGACGCTCAGGAGGTGGCCGACAAGTTCAAGGTCAACGTGCCGGTCATCCTCAACCTGCAGGGCGTCGAGCGCGACCTGGCCCGTCGCATCATCGATTTCGCCAGCGGGCTGTGCTACGGGCTCGGCGGCCAGATGGAGCGCGTCGCCACCCAGGTCTATCTTCTGACTCCCAGCGACGTTGAGGTCTCGCCCGAGGAACGGCGCCGTCTCCGCGAGCGAGGCTACGAAGCCTGACGTCCCACCCCACCGCCCGGAGTCCGACCCACCCATGGCCAGCCTCGTCTGCCTCGCCATCCAGCTCTACCTGATCATCCTGTTCGTCCGCATCATCATGAGCTGGTTCCCGCCTACGCCGGGGACCACCTACGCCCAGATCTTCGAGGTCTTCGACCGGCTGACCGAGCCCGTGCTGGCCCCCATCCGGTCGGTGCTGCCCCCGGTGCGCATGGGCGTGGCCGCGCTCGACCTGTCGCCCATCGTGGTGTTCTTGCTGGGGACGCTGCTGCTGCGGGCCATCTGCTGAGCCTTCGCGCCGCGGCGGGATGCGCGCGGGCGGTGTCGCCCATGCCCCCGGCCGACTTCGTTACTCTTTGCGCATGGAACTGACTCCGCAGACGCTCCATGCCGTCGAGTTCCGGGAGGCGCGCCGAGGTGGCTACAACACCCGCGACGTCGACGACTTCATCGAGCGGGTGGCCGCCGGGATCGGCCACCTGAACGAGCGCCTGCGCGACGCCATGGGCCGGGCCGAAGCAGCCGAGGCCCGCATGCGCGAGGCCCAGCGGGAGCTGGAGGAGGCCCGCCGCCGTCCGCCGGCCCCCGAGGCGTCGGAGACCGACGAGACCCTGCGGCGCACCTTGGTGCTGGCCCAGCGGACCGCGGACGCCACCATCAAGGAGGCCAAGGAGGAGGCGAACCGGGTCCTCAGCGAGGCCCGCGGCGAGGCGGCCCGCACCCGTGCCGAGGCCGAGGCCGACGCCCGGCGCGGCGCCGAGGGCGCCCGGGCCGCGGCTCAGGCCGAGGTCGAGGCCCTCATCGCCGACCGCGACAAGCTCAAGATCGACTTCGACGTGCTGACCAAGCGGCTCGGCGAGCAGCGGGCGAACCTGCGGACCGGCATCGGCGAGCTGCAGCGCATCCTCGACGACCCGCACTCGCTGTCCCCGGTGGTCGCGCCCGCGCTGGCCGACGTGGATCGGCCGCCGCCCGAGCCCGACGTGGGGGACGAGGGGGCCAACGGCCAGGTCCCTGCCGAGTTGGGCGCCGACCGCGGCGTCGAGGAGTTCCCGGCCGAGCATGTCGCGGCGCTCCAGGAGCCGCCGGAGCCGTCGCCGTTCGCCATGCCCGCTCCGGCGCCGGACCTGGGCCCGCCCACCCAGCCGGTCCCCTTCGCCCTGTCGAACGACAACCGCGGCCCGTGGACCCCGGCCGAGCTGCGCCCGCAGGACGACGAGCCCCTCGGCCCGCCCCCCATGCAGCCGCCCACCCCGGGCACCAGCAACGGCGGCAGCGAGCCTGCCGGCCGGCCGAGCGACTGGGGCAAGGCGGTGTTCGACTCGGACAAGGCCGAGGCCGACCGCACCCACTTCGGCCGCCGCAGCTGACGCCCCTGTTGACACTCGGGGCGTTGCGCTAGGCCCTAGGCCCGGGAGATGGCCACCCGAACCGGCTGGCCATCGATGTCGAGGCTGTGGCCGTCACCGGCCACGGGGCCCAGTGTCAGCTCCACCGCGAGCACCTCGGCCATGACGTAGTCCCGGTGCACGCCGAGGGCGTCGGCCACCATGCCGTCGGCCTCCAGCGTCAGGCGGACCCGGTCGGCGATGTCGAGGCCGGCCTCCTTGCGCAGGTCGTTGAGGCTGCGGACGAGCTCGCGGGCCACGCCCTCCCGGCGCAAGTCGTCGTCCAGCTCGAGGTCGAGGGCCACGGCCCAGCCGCCGTCCTCGGCCAGGGCGAACGCCTCGTGGCGCGTGGCCCGCACCTCGACGTCATCGGGCCCGAGCCGCTCGCCCGCCACCTCGACGAACCCTTCCGTCTCCAGTGCCTGGGCCAGCGCCGAGCCGTCGGCCTCGGCCAGCGCGGCCTTCACTTCGTTCACCTTGGGGCCGAGGCGGGGGCCGAGCGCCCGGAAGTTGGGGACCACGGTCCACGACATC
Organism: Acidimicrobiales bacterium; assembly: GCA_035649455.1. Classification (GTDB taxonomy): domain Bacteria; phylum Actinomycetota; class Acidimicrobiia; order Acidimicrobiales; family VFJN01; genus ZC4RG19. Next base: position 5,533 of record DASRJN010000407.1, on the reverse strand, counting down.
AGGCCCGACAGCGTGTCGACGTCGTCGAGGACCTTGACGTTGAGCTCGCTGGACACCTCGGCCGCCACCGCGGGGTCGAGCGTGACCCCGGGGTGCAGCAGCATGGCCCGGCTCAGCGGCTGGCGCACCCGCACCTTCGCGTCGGTGCGGGCGGCGCGGCCCAGCACCACCAGCCGCCGGGCGGCCTCCATCTGCGCGGCCAGGGCCGGGTCGTGGGCCTCGCCCGGCACCGGCCAGTCCGACAGGTGCACCGACGCCTCGCCGGTCAGCCCCACATACAGCTCGTCGGCCAGGAAGGGGGCGAAGGGCGCGAGCAGCTGGGCCGTCGCCACGAGGGCGTGGTGCAGCGTGGCGTGGGCTTCGGGGTCACTGGCCTTCCAGAAGCGGGGCCGGCTGCGGCGCACGTACCAGTTCGACAGGTCGTCGACGTAGCGGGCGAGCCGGGACGCGGCGCCCATGGCGTCGAAGCCTTCGAGCGAGTCGGTCACCTCGGCCACCGTGGCGTCGAGCTCGCCCAGCAGCCAGCGGTCGAGCACGTGGGTGGGCCGGGGCGCGCCCCCGCCCACCGGCGGCTGCCAGCCGTCGAGGTCGGCGTAGGTCACGAAGAAGCTGTAGACGTTCCACAGCGTCAGCAAGGTCTGGCGGGTGGACTCGCGGATGCCGTCGTCCGACACCCGGCGGGTGCCCCAGGGCTGGCCCGAGGCGAAGAAGTACCAGCGCAGGGCGTCGGCCCCGAAGGCGTTGATGATGGTCCAGGGGTCGACCACGTTGCCCCGCGACTTGGACATCTTCTGGCCGTTGGCGTCGACCAGCAGGCCCAGGCACACGACGTTGCGGTACGGCGTCGAGCCGAAGACCAGCGTGTTGACCGCCAGCAGCGAGTAGAACCAGCCCCGGGTCTGGTCGATGGCCTCGCAGATGAAGTCGGCCGGGAACGACGCCTCGAAGCGCCCGTCGTGGCTGAAGGGGTAGTGGAACTGGGCCGACGGCATGGAGCCCGAGTCGAACCAGGCATCGAGCACCGGGGCGAGCCGGCGCACCGTGCCCTGGCAGCCTTCCTCGTGGCAGGTCCAGGTGACGTCGTCGACATAGGGCCGGTGCAGGTCCAGGTCGGACAGGTCGTGGCCGGCCAGCGAGGACAGCTCGGCCACGGACCCGACGCAGCTGTCGCGCCCGCAGCCGCGGCAGCGCCAGATGGGCAGGGGCGTGCCCCAGTAGCGGTCCCGGGACAGGGCCCAGTCGATGTTCCCCTCCAGCCAGCGGCCGAAGCGGCCGTGCTTGATGTGGTCCGGGTACCAGCCGATCGTCTCGTTCTGGGCCAGCAGGTCGTCCCGGCGCTCGGCGGTGCGCACGAACCACGAGGTCTTGGCCCAGTAGATGAGCGGCGTGCCGCAGCGCCAGCAGTGGGGGTAGCTGTGCTCGTAGGGCTGCTCGGCCACCAGCAGGCCCCGGGCCCGCAGGTCGGCGATGATCTCGGGATCGGCGTCCTTGACGAACCGGCCGTTCCACGGCGGCACCCGGTGGTCGAAGGTGGCCTCGGCGTCCACCGGGTTGAGCACGGGCAGGTCCTCGGCCCGGCCCACCTGCGCGTCGTCCTCGCCAAAGGCAGGGGCGATGTGGACGATGCCGGAGCCGTCGTCGTCGCTGACGTAGTCGGCGGCCACCACCCGCCAGGCGTCCTTGCCCGCCACCGGCTCGAGGAACTCGAAGGGGCGGGAGTAGTGCCAGCCGGCCATCTCGGTCCCGGTCCAGCGCTCGGCCACCGGGACGTCGGGGTACAGCCGCCCCGCGGCCTGCTCGCCCAGCACGAGGTCCCGCCCGCCCTCGGGGTCGGCGATCCGGGCATACCGGGAAGTCGGGCTCACGGCCGCGGCCACGTTGGAGATCAGGGTCCAGGGCGTGGTCGTCCACACCAGCAGGTCGGCGTCGGGGGCGCCGTCGCCGGTGAGGGGGAAGCGGACGTAGATCGACGGGTCGACCACGTCCTCGTAGCCCTGGGCGACCTCGTGCGAGCTGAGGGCGGTGCCGCAGCGCCCGCAGTAGGGCGTGACCCGGTGGCCCTCGTACAGCAGCCCCTGGTCCCACAGCTGGCGCATCAGCCACCAGACCGACTCGATGTACTCGTTCTTGAGCGTCCAGTAGGCATCGGCGGTGTCGATCCACACGCCCCCCCGGGAGGTCAGCGCCGACCAGTCCTCGACGTAGCGGGTCACCGACTCGCGGCAGCGGGCGTTGAACGCCTCGATGCCGTAGGCCTCGATCTCGGCCTTGCTGCCGAGGCCCAGCTCCTTCTCGATCTCGAGCTCGACGGGCAGGCCGTGGGTGTCCCAGCCACCCTTGCGGGGCACGTCGCGGCCCCGCATGGTCTGAAAGCGGGGGAAGAGGTCCTTGAAGGCCCGGGCCCACACGTGGTGCAGGCCGGGCCGGCCGTTGGCCGTGGGCGGCCCCTCGTAGAAGATCCACGGCTCGCCGCCCTCGCGCAGCCGGGCCGTCTCCTCGATCACCTTGCGCTCGCGCCAGCGCGCGAGCGTCCGCTCTTCCAGTGCGGGCAGGTCCAGATCGGGGTCGACGGGGCCAAAAGGCATGGATCAAGGCTACGGCGGTGGAACCGGGTGCACGAACCCATAGCCTGCACGGACCCTTGACCGGTCCGCGTGGCCGGCAATACCATCCGGCACCCTTTCCCCCGAGGACGGCACAACTCATGCCCAGAGCCACCAAAGACGCTCCCGTCAAGGCCGCTGGCAAGAAGGCGGCTACCGCTCGCAAGTCGGCCGCCAAGAAGGCGTCGGTCCTGGACAAGTTCCTCGAAGACCAGCTGGCCGAGCTGGAGCGCGAGCGGGCCAACTACCTGCGCCAGGCCGAGACGCTCAAGGCCGAGGCCGACTCGCTCACCGAGGACCGCGAGCCCGGCGACGTGCAGTTCGACGAGGAGTCGGGCGAGGGCGACACGCTGGCGGTCGAGCGCGAGCGCGACCTGGCCCTGTCGGCCCAGGCCCGGGCGGCCATCGACCAGATCGACGTGGCCATCGAGAAGATCCATGCCGGCACCTACGGCCAGTGCGACAACTGCGGCACCACCATCCCCAAGGAGCGGCTCAAGGCCCTGCCCTACGCCGCCCTGTGCGTGAAGTGCAAGAGCGGGGGACTCGGCCTCGGCCGTTGACAGCGGTCTCGGCGGGACGCAACGTGAGCGCAATGAGCGATGTGACCGGCGAGCAACTGACCAGCGAGGGCGGCTCGCCGGAGGGCGCCTCCGCGCCGCGTGAGGGCGCCCGCTGGCCGCTCCTCCTGAGCACCGCCGCCCTGGTCCTGGCCCTCGACCAGCTCACCAAGTGGTGGGCGGTCGAGGCGCTCGACACCCGCACCATCGACCTCGTGGGGTCGCTGCGGCTGCGGCTGACCATCAACTACGGGTCGGCCTTCAGCCTGGCCAACGGCCGTGGTCCGCTGATCTCGCTCCTGGCCATCGTCATCGTGGTGGTCCTGCTGCGCTCGGGCCGCCACGCCACCCGCCCGGCCATGGCCATCGCCATCGGCATGGTGCTGGGGGGTGCCTTCGGCAACCTGCTGGACCGGGCCTTCCGGGTGGGCGACGGCTTCCTCGGCGGCGGGGTGGTCGACTTCGTGGACCTGCAGTGGTGGCCGGTGTTCAACCTGGCCGACTCGGCCATCGTGGTCGGGGCCATCGGGCTGTTCCTGCTCCAGTGGCAGGACGACGGAGACGCGGGGGCGGAGCGCCCGACGTGAGGGAGGTCGTGCCGCGGGCGCTCGACGGCCAGCGGCTCGACCGGGTGGTGGCCCTGGTGGCGGCGTGCAGCCGGGCCGAGGCCGCCGCCCTGGTGGACGAAGGCGCGGTGGCGGTGGGAGGCCGGCAGGTGACGGCCCGGGCGCACCGGGTGAGCGAGGGTGACGTCCTCGACCTCACGCTGCCCGCGGCAGCGGAGGGCGACGGGCTCCCGGCTGCGGACCCGGACGTCCCGGTCCCGGTGGTGCACGAGGACGCCGACCTGGTCGTGGTGGACAAGCCCGCGGGCCTGGTTGTCCACCCCGGCGCCGGGCAGCCGGCGGGCACCCTGGTCAACGGGCTGCTGGCCCGCTACCCGGAGATCCGCTCCGTGGGGGAGCCCGACCGGCCCGGGATCGTCCACCGGCTGGACAAGGACACGTCCGGCCTGCTGCTGGTGGCGCGCTCAGCGTCCGCCTACGACGCCCTGGTGGCCATGCTCGCGGCCCGCGAGGTCGACCGCCGCTACCGGGCCCTCGCTTGGGGCACCCTGGACGCGGCCACCGGGCTGATCGACGCCCCCATCGGCCGCTCGTCCCGCGACCGCACCCGCATGGCGGTCAGCATCCGGGGCAAGCAGGCCCGCACCCGCTACGAGGTGGTCCGCGCCTACCACGAGCCGGTCGCGGTCACCGAGCTGGTATGCCGGCTGGAGACCGGCCGCACCCACCAGATCCGGGTCCACCTGGCGGCCATAGGCCACCCGGTGGTGGGCGACGCCCGCTACGGCGGCGCCCGCCAGTCCCTGCCGACCCCGCGGATGGTGCTCCATGCCGAGCAGCTGGCGCTGGCCCATCCCGTCACCGGGGACCCTCTGTCCTTCGCGTCGCCCGTGCCGGACGACCTGGCGGGAGTGCTCGCCTCGCTGAGCTAGCGGAGCTGGTCGGCCGGGGTGACCGTGGGCCACTCCCGCTCGCCGCGGGCCATGTGGGCGATGTCGGCCAGGGTCAGCTCGTCGAGGTGGCGGCGCATGTGGTCGCTGACCATGGCCCAGATGGCGAGCAGCACGCACTGGCCCTCGTGGTCGCAGGCGCCGTTCTGGTGGGGCTCGCCGAAGTCGCCCACCACGATGGGCCCGTCCACCGCGCTGACGATGTCGCCCAGGGTGATGGTGCCGGGCTCGCGCGCCAGCACATAGCCGCCGCCCACGCCCCGCTTGGAGCGGACCAGCCCCGCGCCCTTGAGCGCCAGCAGGATCTGCTCCAGGTAGGGCTGGGGGAGCCCGGTGCGCTCGGCGATGTCGCGCACGGACGTCGGGCCCCGCTCGTCCCCGTGCAACGCGAGGGACAGCAGCGCCCGGCTGGCGTAGTCACCGCGCGTCGACACCTTCACGGAATGCCACTGTACGGCGTTGCTCGGAGCGAACCTCGGAGCGGATGCCGCATGCTGGGTATGGGTGGTTACGGTGGGCCGAGGAGAAGGCACAGGCTTGGTCGACGAACTCGTACTACCCGACTACGGCGGGGCCTGCATCGCGAACATCGTTCCGGCGCTGCTGGGCCCGCCCGACGAGACACCCGACTGGATGCCGGCGGGCGTCGCCGGCGCGCGCCAGGTCGTGCTGTTCGTGGTGGACGGCCTGGGCTGGGAGCAGCTCCGGGAGCGGCTGGACCGGGCGCCGACGCTGGCGGCCATGGCCGGGGGGCCGGTGACCACCGTGGCGCCCTCCACCACGTCCACCGCCCTGACCTCGCTGACCACCGGTCTGCCGCCGGGCGAGCACGGCGTGGTCGGCTACCGCATCGC
>DASRJN010000406.1:0-10444 GCA_035649455.1 Acidimicrobiales bacterium | reverse complement strand
TGCCGTTGCGCTCCAGCTTGACCTCGAAGATCCGCAGGTCGGCCGGCAGGCCCGCAGCCGTGTCCTCCGCCACGGGGCCCTCCAGCATCGGGTAGAGCGTGCGCCCGCTAGGGGAGATCGCCATCCCTTCGAAGCCCTTGGAGTTGGCCAGGTTGGGCGGGCCGCCCGGCGGCAGCGTCGGGTTGGACGGTGACATCACGCCCGGCGTCGGTATAGGTGCGGCCAGCAGTCGGCCGGTGGCGTCGGTGTGCAGCAGGAACGGACCGAACTCGTCGCCGAACCAGAAGCTGCCGTCCGGTGCGATCTGGAACGACTCGATGTCGAAGTCCCAGCCGGTCAGCACGCGGTCCGGGGCCGGGCAGGTGTAACCGGCCGGCAGCGTCGCCGCCGCGGTGCAGCCGCCGTCGCGCCAGATGGTCCACGGGATCAGCCGGTCGGGGTCGGACAGGCCGAAGCCGCCGTCCGCCACGGTCGTCACATGGGTCGGGAGATCGGGGACGATGCGGTGCACCCGCAGCTCGAAGTCCGGGCTGTTGGCCTTGTTCCCGAAGCCGTTGTCGCTCATGACCAGGTAGCTGCCGTCCGGGTTGCGGTGGACCCCGGAGAACCCCTGCACCCGCTGGCCGGCGAAAGGCGCGGGCACCGGCGTGGTGATGCCGGTGAAGAAGCCGGACGGCGCGCTGCCGAGCCGGAACGTCTCGGCCGGGAGCACCGACCGGCCGATCAGCTCGGCCTGCTGGACGCCGCCCGCCTCGCGGCTGCCGCCCTCCTGGCCGTAGGCCACCCCCGCCCCGGCGGCCACCGCGCCCAACGCCACGACCGCCGCCATCCTGAGCACTCGTGTGTGTCGCATGCGGCCCAGCCGAGCACGCCCCGGTGTCGGCAGGACGGCATCGCGGTGGCGGCCAGGATCCCCGCGTCTGAACAGTCGGGAAACGGGCCGTGGACGGACGTCGCCGGCCTCGCTAGCCGGCGAGCCCGCGCAACGCCTGCACGCGGCGCCCGAGCGCCTCGCGTTCGGCCTCGTCGAGCCAGGCCCGGTCGACGCCGGCCTCGACGACGAATGCGGGCTGGCGGTGGTCGTCCACCTCGGCGACGTCGATGGCGACGGCTACGTAGTCGGCGTCGTCGGCCATCGGCTCGGCGGCGATGCGGGCCGTGCCCCGAGCCGTGAAGGCGACATTGCCCTCGGCCAGGACGAGCAGCGCCACCTGGGGCCGCCGGCGGATCCGGGCCAGGGAGTCGCGGCTGCGGTGCAGCCCCAGCAGGATGGTGTGGTCGCCGGCACGCACCGGCGCGGAGACGGGGATGGCGTGGGGGCCGTCGTCCGCGGTGGCCAGCACCGCGATCGTCCGGGCCGGCCATTCGGGCAGGGTGGGCGCCATGGTGCTCACCTCCGGGCCACGCGGGCGGTGAGGCGGGACAGGCGGGGCATCAGGGCGTAGACCACGATCGGAACCGCGAACGTGGCCATGATCGGCGGGCGCAGGTACGGCGGCACGTCGGCCAGGACGTGGCCGAGCAGGAGTTGCAGCACGGTCAGGGTGGGCAGGACGGCCAGCCAGACGGTGATCGCCTGGCGGTGCCGCGAGGCCGGTGCGCAGGGATGGTCGGTGGAGGTAGCGGTAGCCATGCCGTGAGCGTGCGCCGGGCCGAGCCAGAAGTCCAAGACATAGTGATGATGCCATAAGATCAGTTCTGATTATGGAGTTGCGCCAGCTCAGGTACGTCGTGGCCGTGGCCGAGGAGGGCAGCTTCACCCGCGCCGCCACCCGGGCGCATGTCGCCCAGCCCGCCATCAGCCAGCAGATCGCCCAGGTCGAGCGCGAGCTCGGCGCCGCGCTGTTCGAGCGGTCGCCCCGGGGCGTGACCCTCACCCCCGCGGGTGTGGCCTTCCTCCCCCACGCCCGGGCCGCGCTGGCGGCGGCGACCGCTGGAAGCGATGCGGTACGCACCCTGCGCGGCGAGCTGGCCGGCGAGCTGATCGTCGGCACGATCCCCTCCCCGACCGACTGGCTCGTGCGCCGGCTCGGCGCCTTCGGCCGGCGCCATCCCTCCGTGCGGGTCACGCTCCGTACCGGCGATCCCGAAGCCCTCGCCGACGGCGTCGCCGCCGGGACACTCGACGTCGCCGCCATCGGCGTCATGGCCGGCCGCCTCCCGGCCGGTCCCGCGGGCAAGCGGCTGCCGGCCGGCCTCGCCAGCCAGACCATCGCCACCGAGCCCCTGGTCGTGGCCGTGCCGCCCGATCACCCCCGGGCGGGCACGGCCGCAGTGGCCCTGTCCGACCTCCGGGACGAGCCCCTGGTCACCCTCACCCCGGGCACCGGCCTGCGCACCGTGCTGGAGTCCGCCTGCGCCGAGGCCGGCTTCGAGCCCCGCATCGCCCTGGCCGCCAACGAGCTGGGCGTGCTCGCCGACCTCGTGGCCCACGGGCTGGGCGTAGCCCTGATGCCCACCACGACCGCCCAACACGCCGGCGCCCGGGTGGCCATGCTGGGGCTCCGGCGGCCCCGCCTGGAGCGTCGCACCGACCTCGTCTGGCGGCGGCGCGACCAGTCCCTCCCCGCCCGCGCCTTTCTCGCCCTGGTCCAAGCTCAGGACGACGCCGGCACCGTGGCGGGCGCCTAGCATCCCTCGCACGCCCGACGCCGGGCTGATGGGGAGGAGTCGACGTGAGGCACCATGGGGTGAAGGGTCTGATCCTGGCGACTGCATTGTGCGCCGTGACACTCGGGGCGGCCGACGGCGCGAGCGGCGCCCCGGCGCATGCATCGGGGTGCGACGACTCCTCGGCGGCGGCCGTCGCCGGACGGGGCGGCCCGCTGCGGGAGCCGGACCTGGGCGAGGTGCACGAGGACATGCCGGCCTCGGCCAAGGGGCAGGCCGGGCCGGACTTCGCAGCCGAGATCCCGGTGTACGTCCATGTGGTGACCGACGGCGCCGTCGGGAACCTGACTTCGAAGCAGATAAACGATCAGATCCGGGTGCTCGACGTGACGTTCGCGGGCGGCGAGGGCGGTACCGACACCGGCTTCTCGTTCCGTCTCGCCGGGGTGACCCGCACCGACAACGCGGCGTGGTTCAACGCCAAGCCCGGTGGGGTCGACGAGAACTCGATGAAGCGGACGCTCCACCAGGGTGGGCCGGAGTCGCTCAACCTCTACTCGACCACCGCCGGAGACTTCCTCGGCTGGGCCTACCTGCCGGACATCGTGACCAAGCCCGGCCACGCGCACCTCGACGGCGTGGTCATCGACTGGGAGTCGATGCTCGGCACGTCGACGACCTACGCCGGCCGCTTCGACCAGGGCGAGACCGCTACGCACGAGGTCGGCCACTGGCTCAACCTCGAGCACACCTTCTTCGGCGGCTGCAACGCCAAGGGCGACTTCGTGGACGACACCCCGAAGCAGAAGACTCCGACGTCGGGCTGCCCGGAGGGCAAGGACACGTGCTCCGCCCCCGGCACCGATCCCATCCACAACTACATGGACTACTCGTTCGACTCCTGCTACACGCAGTTCACCCCGGGCCAGACGCAGCGGATGGCCGACGCGTGGCTGCTGTTCAGGGCGCCGGCGTAGCGCCGGGCAGTTCGCCGCGCAGGACCACCACGCCCTCGGCCGTCGTTCCGCCGGCCGAGGGCTGCCGGGTCACCGTGATGGCGTCGTAGTCCGCGGGATCGACTCCCAGCCAGAGGGTGATCTCGTCCTCGTCGCCCCGCCGGTGGAAGGTTCCAGCCGAGACCTTGCCGGAGTCGCCGACCAGCCAGACCTCGTAGAAGCTGCCGTCGGGTGCGGGAGGGATGCCCGCCACGTCGAGCGTGACGGACACGCCGGCCGGCTCGTCCCGGAGCTCGACGGTGGCGGTGGCGCCCGGCAGGTTCTCCGTGCCGGCCAGCGCCACCTCGACGCCGGCGGGCTCCGAGTCCCCGGCCAGGGCCAGGCGCAGGCCGCCCGCCACCCCCAGCGCGACCAGGGCGGCCGCCGCGACCAGCAGCAGGCGGCGATGCCCGCCGAAGCGCGTCGGACGTGAAGCGGGCCTGACCGGGATGGCCGGGGAACCGGTGGCCTCGGCCAGGGTTCGGGCCCGCAGGTCGGGCGGCACCTCGGCCCAGACCGCCGGGTCCTCCAACAGCCGCGCCACGGCCGGATCAGGAGCCTCGCCAGTCATGACGAGGGCCACGGCGTGGTGAGGACGGTCGATGCGAACGTCATGGCGGTCTCCGATCAGGACATTTCGTAGTCGGCGGACAGGGCGGCCGCCAGCTGGCGGTACGCGGTGTGGGTGCGCGACTTGACGGTCCCCAGGGGGACGTCGAGCCGGGTCGCGATCTCGGGCTGGGTCAGGTGTTCCATGTGAGCGAGGCGGATGACCTCGCGGCTGGCCGGCGGCAGCGCATCGACGGCCTGGCGGACCGCCCAGACGTCGGAGGCGGCGGCGATCGACGGCGCCTCGACCGACGGGAGGTCGCCCGGGGGGACCTCGTCGAAGCTGCGGGCCTGGTGGCGCCGCTCCTTCCGCCAGACATCGACCGCGGTCCGCCGCACGATCGACCGCAGCCACGGGCCCAGCGGACGGTCCGCCTCGAACGTGGACGCCGCCCGCCAGGCCTGGACGAACGCCTGCTGCACGGCCTCCTCGGCCAACCGCCGGTCCGAAAGCATGTGGGAGGCGACCGCCATCATGGGCCCCGAGTATTCGTCGAACACTTCCGCCAGGGCAGCTTCGTCGCCGGATCTGAACCGCTCCCCGACCGAGCCCGATCGTCGCCTCCGCGCCATGACACCGCCTGCATCGCTCGATTCCCGACTGCAACGTCGAGCATAGGTACGCACGGAGCGTTCTCCCCGGATCACTGCCGCGCCGGACGGGGGCCTCCCGCAGGAGGCCCCCGTCCGACGTGGGCGGTCAGACGTGGACGTTGGTCAGCACCGTGATCAGTGCATTGACCGCCGGATCGACGTCGATGGTGTCGCCGGGGCCCTCGGCCGTGAGCTGGAGCTGGTCGGGAACGGCGCTCCCGGTGATGCTCGTCGCCACCGGCACGCCGGCGACCTCGATGCGGTTGTGCCGGACGTCGGCGGTGATGTGGTCCTCGTTGGCGGTGCCGACGAGGTTCACGCTGTCGGTCTGGGCATCGGGGCCACCACCGGCGGCCGACATGTCGACATCGGCGCGGTTCATGGCCGTGTTGAACAGGAAGTCGCCGACGGAGAAGTTGTCGAACCCGCCCAGCATGTTCAGGTCCAACGTCTCCACCCCGGCGGTGTCCATGCGGATGTTGCCGATGTTGCGGGTGAACACGGCCCGCGAGCCGTTGGCGTCCAGGGAGAAGTTCTCGTCGACGTTGGCGCCGTTGAACACGAGCGTGTCACGCCCGCTGCGCCCCTCGATGACGTCGCTGCCGTCGCCCGGGTCCCAGGTGAAGCTGTCGTTCCCGCTACCCATGTCGGACGCGTCGGCGCCGCGGTTGCCGTCGATGCTGTCACGGCCCGAGCCACCGAGCAGCGACTCGTTGCCGTCACCGCCGAGCAGCACGTCGTTGCCCGAGCCACCGTCGAGCGTGGTGGCTTCGTCGGCGAAGGCGCCGTTGGCCTGGTCGATCCTGATCTGGTCCCGGCCGGCGCCTCCCAGCACCTGGATCCGGTCGAACGTGCTGCGGTCGAACTCGAACTCGGCGGTTCCGTCGTCGCCGACGTCGACCTGCAGGACGCCCGGCGTACCCGCCTTCAGCCGCAGCGCCAGCGCGTCGCGGCCGTTGGTCCCGGTGACCGTCAGCGTCCCGCCATCCACCACGGCCTGCACGCTGGGCCGCGAGGCCGCGGCGCCCGCCGCGGTCAGGCCCACCGTCAGCACGCCGGCACCAGCACCGACCATGAAGCGCTTGAAGTTCATGACTCCCTCTTTCGTCATCCGGCGGCGGCAGAGCATCGGTGTCTGCCTGCGGCGTGTACGCACGGGGAGCAGGCTCGGTTCAAGTCGCCCATGGCACATCTGCATGGGGATCGACGCGATCGCTGGCGGACTATGCGCGGTCATCGATGAACGGGTAGATGCGGGTGAAGTCCGCGCCGGGCTCGGCCGAGGCGAAACGGTCCCAGATCTCGGCGGTCACCCCGCCGATGGTGCCGGGCCGTGATCCGACGGCCGCCAGGTAGAGGCCGAGGTCCTTGGCCATGAGGGTGTTGGCGAACCCGGACGAGTAGGTGCCGGTGAGGACGTGGTCGACGAACTTGTCGCTGCTCGCCGTGCTGCGGCCGCTGGAGGCATTGAGCACCTCGAGCACCGTCGCCATCTCCAGGCCTGCGGAGGTGGCGAACGCGACGGCCTCGCTGGTCGCGGCCAGCGCGGTGGCGGACAGGAAGTTGTTGGCGAGCTTGAGCGCCTGGGCCATGCCCGGGCGGTCGCCGACCTGGTAGCGACGGTCGCTCAGCCCCTCGATGACCGCTCGCACCGCGGCACACGCGTCCGGATCTGCCGCGTACATGACTGTGAGCGTCCGGGCCCGGGCTCCGGCCACCCCGCCGGAAACCGGGGCGTCGACATAGGCGATGCCCGCGCCGGCGAGGCGCGCGTCGACCGACCTGGCCGCCGCGAGGCCGATCGTCGAGGTGTCGACCACATGCGTGACCACCCGGCCCGGCGCCGCCGCCAGGGCGCCCGCCACGGCCTCGGACGCCCGGCCGTCGGGCAGGCTGAGCACGACGACCGGCGCCCGGCGACCCAGCTCGGCGAGGTCGTCGACGAACGTGGCTCCGTCGGGGCTCCCTCCCGCGCCGGCGACGTCGTGGGTGACCAGCTCGTGGCCGGCGGCCACCAGGTTGGCGGCCAGAGCGCTCCCCATGTGGCCGAGGCCGACGAAGCCGATGCTGGGCGTCATGTCCCTTCTTACCCGATGGCCCTGCTCGCAGGCCGAGGCGCCCGGGTCGGCCTAGGGCCGGCCGCCTTCGAGGTCGGCGGCCACCCCCGCGAGCAGGCGGCGGAGGTTGCGCTCGAAGCGGTCCTCGTCCCCGAGCACCTGGCCGAAGGTCGCCCAGGACGCGTCGACTCCGTGCTCGTCGACCATCGCCTCGACGTGGGGGAAGGCGCCGGTCTCCAGCAAGGTCTCGATGTACGGGAGCGTGTCCTCGGCCTGCCGGTCGACGTCGACCCCCTGGCGCTCCAGGAACCCGACGCCGAACACGTACTCGTCGACCAGCATCACCAGATCGAGCTTGTCGGCCAGGGGCACGTCCAGGCCCGAGACCGCCTGGAGGCTCTGGTCGAAATGGCGGAACGAGTTGGGCCCGATCGGGGGGTCCTCGGCGATGTCCATGACCCACGGGTGGCGCTGGAGCGTGGCCCGGGTGGCGCGGGCGATGGTGACGAGCGCTTCCCGCCAGTCCTCGGGCATCTCGCCCTCGGGCACGTGGTTCTCGGCCATGACCGTGTCGACGACGAGCATGAGCAGCTCGGTCTTGGTGCGGACGTAGTAGTAGAGCGACATCGTGCCGGCGCCGAGCTCCCCGGCGAGGCGCCGCATCGAGAGCGCGTCCAGGCCCAGCTGGTCGGCGATGCGGACGGCGGTGGCCGCCAGCTCGTCCCGGTTGAGCCGGGGGCGCCGGCCGCGGGGCGGCACCCTTGTCCACAGGTCGAGGGCGTCGAGCCGCTCGGCGGCGAGCTTCTGCACCGCGGTCCGCTTGCCGCCGTGGCGGTGGCCGCGGTCGTGCTCGGCCGACTTCTCGGCCAGCTTGGACAGGACGAGGTCGCGGAGCGAGTCGCCGCCGTGATGCGGGCGTTCGGGCTGCCCGCGCGCGCCGCGCCCCCCGCCGCCCCGGTTGCCGCGATTCCCGCTTGCCATTCGTACAGCGTACCACTAGCGTGATTCGTACTATGTACGACACAGTGGTACGGCATACGAATAGCCCAGCGCCCGGCCCGGTCCTCCCGCCGGCGGCCGTCCACGCCCGCGGCCTCACCAAGCGCTACGGCGACATCTGGGCCCTCCGCGACCTCGACCTCGACGTCCCCCGCGGCACCGTGCTCGGACTCCTCGGCCACAACGGCGCCGGCAAGACCACCGCCATCCGCATCCTCACCACCTTGGCCGTCCCCACGGCAGGCACGGCCGCGGTCGCCGGCCACGACGTGGCCACCCGCGGCCACCTGGTCCGGCGCCGCATCGGCGTCGCCGCCCAGCAGGCCACCGTCGACCAGCTGCTCACCGGCAAGGGCAACCTCGTGATGGTCGGGCGGCTGTATGGCCTGCACCGGCGCGACGCTGCCCGGCGGGCCGACGAGCTGCTCGAGCAGTTCGGCCTGGCCGAGCAGGCGGGAGACCTGGTCAAGACGTTCTCCGGCGGCATGCGCCGGCGCCTCGACCTCGCCGCCAGCCTGGTGCCGCGGCCGTCGGTCCTGTTCCTCGACGAGCCGACCACCGGCCTCGATCCCCGCAGCCGGGGCGACCTGTGGGACACCCTGCGCGACCTCGTGCGCGACGGCACCACCATCGTCCTCACCACCCAGTACCTGGAGGAGGCCGACCGGCTGGCCGACGACATCGTCGTCCTCGACCACGGCCGCACGGTCGCCCACGGCACCCCGGCGGCGCTCAAGGCCGAGGTGGGCGGCGACCGCATCGACATCGCCGTCGCCGGCCCGGCCGACCTGCCGGTGGCGCTCGCCGCCACCGAGCGGTTCGCGGCCCGGCCCGCGGTGGCCGACCACGATGCCCGGCTCGTCACCGTGCCGGTCGCGGCCGGCGTCCGGCTCATCGACGTGGTGCGGGCGCTCGACGACGCCGGGGTCGATGCGGTCGACGCCAACCGGCGGGGCGCCTCGCTCGACGACGTGTTCCTCACCCTGACCAGCCCCTCCCCCACGACCCCCGCCCCCAAGATCTCGACCGCCCCCGAGGAGGTGCCCGCATGACCGCCACGACCATCACCGCACCCCCGACCGTCACCCCCACCGCCTCGGGCTGGTGGAGCGACACGCTGGTGTTCACCGGGCGCCACCTGCAGCACATCCGGCAGATCCCGGAGAAGCTGCTCGACGTCACGGTGCAGCCGCTCATGTTCGTGCTGCTGTTCGCCTATGTGTTCGGTGGCGCCATCGATGTCGGCGGCAGCTACCGGGAGTACCTGATCGGCGGCATCCTCGTGCAGTCGATCGCCTTCGGCATGGTGGGCCCGGCCACCTCCATCGCCACCGACCTCACCGAGGGTGTCATCGACCGGTTCCGGTCGCTCCCGGCGGCCCGCTCCGCCTACCTGTCCGGGCACTTCCTCGCCGAGTGGATCGGCATGGGCCTGGCCATGGTCATCCTGCTGGGCTCCGGCCTGATCGTCGGCTGGCGCACGCACGCCCCGGTGGCCGACGTCGCCATCGCCATCCTGCTGCTGGGCCTGTTCTCGTCCGCCGTGGTGTGGATCGGCACGTACCTCGGCCTGCTCGTCCGCACGCCCGACGCGGTGATGGGCGTCGCCTTCACGGCCGTCTTCCCCCTGACGTTCGTGAGCAACGCGTTCGTGCCGATCGACTCGATGCCGCCGGTGCTCCAGCAAGTCGCCGCCTGGAACCCGGTCAGCGTGCTGGTGGCCGCCATTCGTGATCTGTTCGGCAACCCCTCGGCGCCCACCGACGTCCACAGCTGGCCGCTCGAGCACGCGGTCGTGGCCGGGTTCGCCTACTGCGCCGTGATGCTGATCCTGGCCGTGCCGCTCGCACTGCGGCGGTACCGGGCCCGGACGACCGACTGATGGCCGGCGGCGTTCGGGCCCCTAGGCCGTGCAGCAGCGGACGACAGCGTCGACGAGCGGCACCGATCGGCGGTCGGCCGGTGTGGCCGGGCCCATCTGGTTGACCGTGTAGCCGAACGTGAAGCCGTGGCCCGGGTGGGCGAGGCCGACCGACCCGCCGAGGCCGTAGTGCCCGAAGCTGCCCGGGCCGGCCATCGGGCGGAACGGGAAGGAGAGCTGGAAGCCGAGGGCGTAAGCGGTCTCGTAGCCGCTCACGCGGTCGATCCCGCGGCACTGCTCCTCGCTGGCCCGGGCGACCGCGTTGGGCCCGAGCAACCGCACGCCGTCGACCGTGCCGGTGACCGCCGCATACATGCGGGCCAAGGCGTGGGCCGTTCCCATGCCGTTGGCGGCCGGCAGCTCCGCCGCCCAGATCACCGGGTCGTTCATGATGGCGAAGAGGCCCGACGGGATGAGGAAGGCCCAGTGGGCGATCGAGGAGGGGTCTGCCAGCCGCGCGGTCAGCTCGTCCGGCGTCCGGGCCGCGGGTGCGGGGATCAGCGGTGCCACCCGGTGGTGCTCGGTCGGCGGCAGGCCGATGTGGAGGTCGAGCCCGAGCGGGCGCGCCACCTCCTCGGCGAACGCCTGACCGCAGGTCGTCCCGGTCACGCGGTTGATGACCTCGCCCACCAGCCAGCCGTAGGTGATGGCGTGATAGC
>DASRJN010000405.1:0-2551 GCA_035649455.1 Acidimicrobiales bacterium | reverse complement strand
TCGTGGCGCGGGCCTCCGACCGGATGCCCGCGGTGGTCCGCCCCCTGGCGCTGGCCGCGGTGGCCGCGGCCGGAGCCGCAGCCGGCCTCGTGGCCGCGGGGGCGGCGGGTCGCTCGGGGGTGCCCGTCTCCGTCGCCCGGGCGCGGTCCGAAGCGCTCAGGACTGTTCGCCGCCGGGGGCCACCGGCGGGCTGCGCCCGCTGACCTGCCGTCCCCCATCGAGGAGTCTGAACTGAGCGTCCGCCGCGTCGCCCGTCCTGTGCGCGTCTACCCATGATCGCCCTGCTGGTCGCCCATCTCGTGGTGGGGCTCGGCCTGATCGCGGCCGGGAGCAGGGCGGGACGTGGGGCGCCGTGGATCGCGGCGCTCCCGAGCGCGGCGACGCTGGCGTGGCTCATCGCGCAGGCGGGCGGCGTGCTGGGCGGCGAGCCGGTGACCCAGGGCGTGGCGTGGGTGCCGGCCCTGGGGGTCGACCTCGACCTGCGCCTCGACGGGTACGCGGCTCTGTTCGTCCTGCTCATCGCCGGGATCGGCGTGCTGGTCTTCGCCTACTCGGCGTGCTACCTCCCGGGCGGCGGGGCGGGGGAGGGGCGGCTGCTCGGCCTGCTGGTCCTGTTCGCGGGGTCGATGTTGGGCCTGGTCCTGTCCGACAACCTGGTGTTGCTGTTCGGGTTCTGGGAGCTGACGTCGCTGACGTCGTTCCTGCTGATCGGCAACGACCACAGCAACGCCGCGGCCCGGGCGGCCGCGCTGCAGGCGCTGCTGGTCACCGGGCTGGGCGGCCTGGCCCTGCTGGCCGGCGTGGTGCTGATCGGCCAAGCGGCCGGCACGTTCAGCTTGAGCGCCGTCGTGGCGGACCCGCCCGGCGGGACCACCGTCACCGTGGGGTTGGCGCTGGTGCTGGTGGGGGCGTTCTCCAAGTCGGCGATCTACCCGTTCCACGCGTGGCTGCCGGCCGCCATGGCCGCCTCCACCCCGGTGAGCATCTACCTGCACTCGGCCACCATGGTGAAGGCGGGCGTGTACCTGATCGGTCGCTTGGCCCCCGCCTTCGACACGGTGTGGCTGTGGCGACCGCTGGTGGTGGAGTTCGGGCTGCTCACCATGCTGGCGGCCGGGCTGCGCGCGCTGCGCCAGCACGACCTCAAGCGGCTACTCGCCTTCGGTACCGTGAGCCAGCTGGGCTTCATGGTGGTGCTGCTGGGCCTGGGGACCCGCGCCACGCTGGTGGCCGGCTGCGCGCTGGTGCTGGCGCACGGGCTCTTCAAGGCCGCGCTGTTCATGGTGGTGGGGATCATCGAGCACCAGGCCGGCACCCGCGACGTGCGCCGCCTGGCCCGCTGGGGACCGGGCTGGGGGCTGACGATCGCGGTCACCGTGGTGTCGGCGGCGTCGATGGCCGGGGTGCCGCTCACCTTTGGCTTCATCGCCAAGGAGGAGGACTTCGCCGCGCTGGCGGACGGGGCCTTCTCGTACGCGGGCCTCGTGCTGGCGCTGGTCGTGGCCGGATCGATGCTCACCGCGGCGTACAGCCTGTGGTTCGCCTGGGGCGCGCTGGGCCGGGCCGGGCCGGACCACGCATCCGACGCCCTCGCGCCGGCCGCGAGCCTCGTTGCCCCCGCGGCGGTGCTGGCCGCGCTGACCGTCGTGCTGGGCATCGCCCCCGCGGTGGTCGACCGCTGGGCGGGCGGGGCGGCCCGGGCGCTCGACCCGGCCGTCGGACCGGTCCACCTGGCGCTGTGGCACGGGGTCAACCTGCCCCTCGCGCTGTCGGCGCTCGCACTCGCGGGCGGCCTGGCTCTGTTCCTGGGGCGGGCCAGGATCGCTCCGGTGCTGGCGTGGGGCGGCCGCCTCCCCAGCGGGGCCGATGCCTACCACTGGGCGCTGGCGGCCCTGAACCGGGGGGCGGACCGGCTGACGGGGCTGGTGCAGAACGGCTCGCTGCCCACTTACGCGGGCGTGATCCTGACCACCGCGGCGCTGCTCACGACCGGCGCGCTGATGGCGGGCGGCGGCTGGCCCGGCTGGCCCGCGCTGGTCGGATCCGCCGGGCACGTGGCCGTGTGCGTGGCCCTGGTGGTCACCGCGGTGGCCGCGGGCGCGGTGCACCGGCGCTTCTCCGCGGCCCTGCTGCTCGGCGCCACCGGCTACGCGATGGCCGGGCTGTTCGTGGTCCAGGGCGGCGCCGACCTGGCCCTCACCCAGGTGGCGATCGAGACCCTCACCACCGTGCTGTTCGTGCTGGTGCTGCGGCGGCTGCCCGACCGCTTCGAGCCCCGGGTGCGGCCGGGGCGCCGGGTGGTGCGGGCGACCGTGGCGGTGGCGGTGGGGCTCACCGTGTTCGGGCTGGCCCTCACGGCCGGGGGCAGCCGGACCGAGGAGCCGGTGTCGGGCGAGATGGTCGAGCGTGCGGTGCCCGACGGTGGCGGGCGGAACGTGGTCAACGTCATCCTCGTGGACTTCCGGGGCTTCGACACCCTGGGCGAGATCACCGTGCTCGCGGCCGCGGCCATCGGCACCGTCGCCCTGGCCCGAGCCGGCCGACGACCGAC
>DASRJN010000404.1:0-3473 GCA_035649455.1 Acidimicrobiales bacterium | reverse complement strand
GGGATCTGGAAGGCGACCACGCTGCCCGGCCCCACCCCGCGCGCCTGCAGCGACGCGGCCAGGGCGCGAGCGGCCCCGTCGACATCGGCGAACGTGCCCGACCACGGCCGCACCGCCGAGCGCACGCGGAACCGGACGTCGCCCATGGTCCCCAGGCCGGACGCCACCATGTCCCCCAGGGAGGCGTCGGTCCACCAGCCGTTGGCGCGGTAGCGGTCCGCCAGGTCGGGAGGTATGGGACGCAGACCCCAGGTCTCGCGAGCGATGTCCGTCACGTCCTTTCCCCCTTGCAACTGACGTTGTCGGAAAGTGAGAACTAGATTATCGTAGGGCTTCATGGCGATCTCGGCCGCTGCGGCTTCGCCGCCGGGCGCAGTACGTGACCACGGGTTCCACCCGCTCCGGGTCGCCCGCGTCGTGGCCGAGACCGCCGAGTCTGCCTCGTTCGTGCTGGACGTGCCGGACGAGCTGCGGGACGCCTACGCCTACGAGGCCGGCCAGTTCCTCACCTTCCGGGTGCCGGTCGACGGCGAGCACCACCTGCGCAGCTACTCGATGTCGTCGTCGCCCGCGGTCGACGACGAGCTCCAGGTCACGGTGAAGCGGGTGCCGGGCGGCGTCGTGTCCAACGCCATGATCGACACGCTCGGCCCCGGCGACAGGGTCGAGGCCACCCGCCCGGCCGGCGTGTTCTGCCTCGGTCCCGGGGACGGAGACATCGTCGCCTTCGCCGCCGGCAGTGGCGTCACGCCCATCTACTCGCTGCTCAAGGCGGCGCTGGCCACGACCTCGCGGCGGGTCCGCCTGCTCTACGCCAACCGCGACCGCGACTCGGTGATCTTCGGGCCGGCGCTCGACACGCTGGCCGAGCAGTACCCAGACCGCTTGGCGGTGGTCCACCGCCTCGACGTCGAGCAGGGGTTCGTGGACGAGGCCGCCATCGCCCCCTTCGCCGACGAGGCTGCGGCCGCGGACGTCTACGTCTGCGGCCCCACGCCGTTCATGGACATCGTGGAGGCCGCGCTGCTGGCCCGGGGGGTGGACCCGTCCCGCATCCGCATCGAGCGGTTCGACCCGGCTCCGCCGCCTTCGGCACCTGAGGCGACCGCGGAGGCAACCGCTGCCGCGCGGGTCACGATCGAGCTCGACGGCCAGACCGGGACGGTCGACCACCACCCCGGCACGACGATCCTGCAGACCGCTCGGGAGCTGGGGATGGCCGCGCCGTTCTCGTGCGAGGCGGGCAACTGCGCCACCTGCATGGCGCGGCTGGTCGAGGGCGCGGTCACCATGTACACCAACAATGCGCTGACCGACGAGGAGGTGGCGGACGGGTGGGTGCTGACGTGCCAGTCCGTCCCCACGACGGCCACGGTGCACGTCGTCTACGGCTACGGGGAGGCCTGAGGTGAACCAGTCGCGGCTGGCCGACATCGTGGAGATCGAGCAGCTGCTCGCTCGCTACGCGGTCGGCATGACCAAGGACGACATCGACGCCGTCATCGAGGTGTTCACGCCCGATGGGAGCTACCGCGCGTTCGGGGACACCTACGCGCTGGCCGACTTCCCCGCCCTGTTGGCGGCGGCGCCGAAGGGCCTGTTCCTCACCGGCACGCCGGCCATCGAGCTGGACGGCGACACCGGCACCGGCGAGCAGCCGTTGTGCTTCGTCGACCAGACCGACCACTCGATGCGCATCGGCTGGTACACCGACACCTACCGCCGGATCGAGCAGGGCTGGCGGCTGCACACCCGGGCCATGACGTTCCTGCGCCGCAGCGGGGCCCGCGACTCGGGCAAGCCGCACGACCCGACCCGCCCCGAGCCGACCCGGGCATGAACCTGAGCGAGCTCCGGCCGGCGCTCGACCGCTGGCTCGAAGAGAACGCTGCCGCCCTGGCGCCCCAGCACGACCACCGCGGGACGCTGGACCAGCAGATGGCGCAGCTGGCCAAGGTCAAGCGGATGGCGTTCGACGCCGGCTGGATGCGCTGGGGCTGGCCCGAACGGGTGGGCGGCCTGGGCGGCTCGCCGCTGCTGCGGGGCTACCTGGGCGAGGCGCTCACCGCCCGCGACCTGGTCGAGCCGGGCCTGTACTCCATGACCGAGGTGCTGGCCCCCACCATGATCGACTTCGCTCTCCCCGAGCTGGCAGCGGCCATGGTCCCGCGGTTGCTGCGGGGCGATGAGACCTGGTGCCAGGGGTTCTCCGAGCCGGGCACCGGCAGCAACCTGGCTTCGCTCTCCTGTCGCGCCACCCGGGTGGCCGACGGCTGGCGGGTCTCGGGCCAGAAGGTGTGGACCAGCCTGGCCCAGTACGCCCAGCGCTGCGTCCTGCTCACCCGCACCGGCACTCCCGAGTCGGCGCACAAGGGCATCACCGCCCTGTTCGTCGACATGGACAGCCCCGGCATCACCGTGCGGCCGCTGGAGACCATGCACGGGGTCGAGGAGTTCTCCGAGGTGTTCTTCGACGACGTGGCCGTGCCCGCCGACCGCACCCTGGGGGAGGTGGGCCAGGGCTGGTCTGTGGCCATGGACCTGCTGCCCTACGAGCGCAGCACCGCGCTGTGGCACCGCGGCGCCTACCTCCACCGGCGGCTGGACCGGTTCCTGGCGGCCGTGCCGCCCGGCGCGGTCACCGCGGGCGAGGTGGGGGAGGTTTTCCAGCAGCTGTACGCCCTCCGCGCCCGCTCGCGGGCCACGCAGCACCGGCTCGCGGCCGGGGAGCGGCTGGGTCCCGAGACGTCGATCGACAAGATCCTGCTGGCGACGACCGAGCAGGCCGTGTTCGACCTGATCGCCGACGGGCTGGCCGGCGATGTGGTGCTGGGGGACGACCCCGCGGCCGAGCGGCTGCGGGCCGAGTTCCTCTACTCGCGGGCCGCCACCATCTACGGGGGCAGCGCCGAGATCCAGCGCAACATCGTCGCCCGGCGCCTGCTCGACCTGGGGGCGGACCGGTGATGGACCCGGAAGAGCGCGAGCTGTTCGCGAAGAGCCTGGGGCAGGTGACCGCCCGCCACACCGGGGCGTCGCTGGACGCGGCCCTGGGCGACCTGGGCTGGGCCGACGCCCATGCCGCCGACCCCGAGACCGCGGTGTCGACGCTGTTCGAGCTCCAGGGCTCGGCCAACGCCACCTCGTCCGCCCTCGACCACGTCTTGGCCGCGGCCCTCGGCCTCGGCGATGGCGCGATGTCGGTGGTGCTGCCGCCGCTCGGCAGCACCGAGCCGCCGGGGCGCGTGTACGGCGGGAGCGTGACCGTCGCCGGGCTCGCCCTCTTCGCGGTGGCCGACCGGGACTGGACGGTGGTCGTCGGCGAGCGGGCCGCCGCCGTCCTCGCCCGCGCCACGCTCGGGCTGCGCCCGGTGCAGGGCCTCGATCCCGGGCTGGGGCTGGTCGAGGTGACGGCCACGACGGCCTGGCCCGATGCCCAGTCCTCGTGCGTCCCCTGGCCCGAGGCCGTGGCC
>DASRJN010000403.1:0-12059 GCA_035649455.1 Acidimicrobiales bacterium | reverse complement strand
TGCTGGGCGCACTGGTCCCGGTGCTGACCCTGGCGGTGGACGGCGCCGACCGGCTGATGTTCGGCGGCGCCTACGCCGTCGACGACTTCGCCCTGGTGCTCAAGGCGCTGTTCCTGGTGGCCGGGTACGTCGTCGTGCTGCAGTCCACCAACTACATCGCCGAGGGCGACTACGCCGAGGGGGAGTACTACTTCCTGCTGCTGTCGTCGATCCTGGGGATGCTGGTCATGGCCTCGGCCCGCGACCTGATCACCATCTTCGTGGCGCTGGAGATGCTGTCGATCCCCGCGTACCTCCTGGCCGGCTGGCGCAAGCGCGACCGCAAGGGCAACGAGGCGGGCGTCAAGTACTACCTGATGGGCGTGTTCGCCAGCGGTGTGCTGCTGTACGGCATGTCGCTGGTGTACGGGGTGGCGGGCAGCACCAAGCTGGTCGACATCGGCGAGGCGCTGGCCACGGGCGACTCGATCCCGATGATCACCCTGGCGGTGGTGTTCTGCATCGCCGGGTTCGGCTTCAAGGTCTCGGCGGTGCCCTTCCACACCTGGGCGCCCGACACCTACGAGGGCTCGCCTACGCCCATCACCGCCTTCCTGTCGGTGTCGTCGAAGGCGGCCGGGTTCGTGGCCCTGCTCGAGCTGATCGTCATCGGGTTCGCGGGCCAGACCGAGGTGGTTCGCCCGCTGATCTGGGTGCTGGCCGTGCTGTCGATGACCATCGGCAACGTGGTGGCGCTCCGGCAGACCAACCTGGTGCGGATGCTGGCCTACTCGGGCATCTCGCAGGCCGGCTTCATCCTGGCGCCGCTGGCCGTGGTGGGCCAGATCGGCTCGACCACGCTGACGTCGGTGGTGACGTATCTGCTGATCTACGCGGCGATGAACCTCGGCGCCTTCACGGTGGTGATGGCGGTGGCCCGGCGGACCGGCAGCGCCGAGATCACCTCCTTCGGGGGCCTGTTCAACTACGCCCCGGCGCTCGCCGTGCTGATGTCGGTGTTCCTGTTCTCGCTGGCCGGCATCCCGCCATTGGGCGGCTGGCTGGCCAAGTTCGTCGCCTTCCGGGCGGTGGTCGACGCCGGCACCGGCTGGGCGTACGGCCTGGCCGTCGTCATGGCCATCAACTCGGTGATCGCGCTGGCGTACTACGCCAACGTGGCCAAGGAGATGTGGATGAACCCGGCCCCCGACGGCGACCACACCCCGGTCCGGGTGCCGGTGTCGCTGGCCGCCGCCCTCGCCATCACCGCCGCCTTGACCTTCGGGTTCGGTGTCACCAACTGGGCCACCGAGCTCGGTGACGCGGCGACGTTCGTGGCCTCCGCCGTCCCGTAGCGCTTAGCTACGGGGCTGATGCCGCCGTTCGTGCCCTCGCCGGTCCGCGCCGCCGTCGCCGCCGACATCCGCCGGCACGGCCCGATACCGCTGGATCAGGTGCTGGAGCGCGCTCTCTACGACCGCGACGGCGGCTTCTACGAGTCGGGCGGCCGGGCCGGCCGCCAGGGCGACTTCCTCACCAGCCCCGAGGTCGGCCCCCTGTTCGGCGCGGTCGTCGCCCGGGCCCTGGACGCGTGGTGGCGCGAGCTCGGCTCCCCCGACCCGTACGTGGTGGTGGAAGCCGGCGCCGGCCCCGGGACCCTCGCCCGCACGGTCCTGGCGGCCGCCCCCGCCTGCGCTGCGGCCCTGCGTTACGTGCTGGTGGAGCGGTCCGCCTCCCAGCGCCGCCTCCATGCCCAGGGCCTACCCCTGGAGGACCCGGCCCTCGCCTTCGCCCCGGTCGACCCCGACACCGAGGCCCCGGTCCCCGAAGCCCCCGAAGGCCCCATCTGCGTCAGCCTCGCCGAGCTGCCCCGCCTCACCGGCCCCGCCGTGGTCGTGGCCAACGAACTGCTGGACAACCTGCCGTTCGGCCTGGCGGAGCGCCGCTCCGGCGAGTGGCTCGAGGTCCGCGTGGACCTGGAGACCCCCGCCTCCGGTACCGGCCCGGAGCGGCTGGTGGAGCGCCTGGTCCCCCTGGCCGCCGACCGCGCCGCGATCCTGGACCGCCTGGCCCCCGACGCCCCCGACCGGGCCCGCGCCCCCCTCCAGTCCGCCACCGGGGCCTGGCTTCGGGACGCGCTAGCGGTCGCCACCTCGCGCGGCCGCGTGGTCGTCGTCGACTATGCGACGACCACGGCGGACCTGGCCTCACGCCCCCAAGGCGAGTGGCTTCGCACCTACGCCGCCCACCGCCCAGGCGGCACCCCGCTGACCAGCCTCGGCACCCAGGACGTCACCTGCGACGTAGCCATCGACCAGCTGGCCCTGATCCGGCCGCCCACGGCGAACACCGCCCAAGCCGACTGGCTCCGCCGTTGGGGCATCGACGACCTGGTGCAAGCCGCCCGCATCCACTGGCGTGCCCACGCCCACGCCCCCGACGTAGCCGCCCTCGCCGCCCGGAGCCGGGTCACCGAGGCCGGCGCCCTGCTCGATCCCGAAGGCCTGGGCCGCTTCCGGGTGCTGGAGTGGTACGCCGTCAGCCGATGATCTTGTCGTAGCCGGCCTCGTCGGCGCTGGTGACGGCGCTGGACGCGAGCAGGCGTTCCAGGCCGGCGACGATGAAGTCGAGGCCGAGCTCGAACTCCTGGTCGTAGTCGACCGGCTTCATCCCGTCGATCTGGCTCACGAACGGGAAGCGCTCGGGGGAGATGTCGTCGCGCAGGGGCCGGGTCGCTTCGTCCCGGCCGGCGTTGCCCACCTGCTCGGAGACCAGGCCCAGGGTGAAGCTGGCGATCACGCCGAGGACCCGGTCGGCGAGCTCGAGCTCCAGGCCCATGCTGGTCAGCTCGGCCAGGGCCGAGTCGACGAACGCGGCCGTGCCCTCGGTGATCACGGGGCGGCCGGCCACCAGGCGCACCGCGTTGGGGTGGTCCAGCAGGACCTGGCGATACGTGGCCGCATGGCGCCTGACCCGGTCCTGCCAGGTGCCGGGACCGGGGACGATGAGCGGCATCTGGCGGAACACCTGCTCGACCACGCCCTCGATCAGGTCCTGCTTGCTGCGGACGTAGCCGTACAGCGACATGGCTTCGATGCCGAGCTCGCGGCCGAGTCGCCGCATGGTGAGCGCCTCGACACCCTCCATGTCCACCAGATCCAGCGCAGCCCGCAGCACGCGCTCGCGTGACAGGGGGCTGCGGCGGCCGGCCATGCAATGCACGATTGCACGTCGCGTGCCGGCGCCGCCACTGCGGCGCATGGCAGGGCGTGCGCATCTTGCTCGGCCGGTAGGCTCGCTTCGGTCCGGGGAACTGCCACGAGGGGGACACACAATGCCCGACGAGCCGGCGATCGAGGACTACTTCGTCGAGGATCGCACCTTCCCGCCGCCCGACGGGTTCAAGGCCGACGCCTTGGTGACCGGCGCCGAGATGTACCAGGAGGCCGAAGGCGACTGGCAGGGTTTCTGGGCTCGCCAGGCCGCCGACCTGGTGACCTGGTACGACGAGTGGCAGACCATCCTCGAGTGGGAGCTCCCCTTCGCCCGCTGGTTCGTCGGCGGCACGCTCAACGTCTCCTACAACTGCCTGGACCGCCATGTGGAGGCCGGCCGGGGGGACAAGGTCGCCTACCACTGGGAGGGCGAGCCCGGCGACACCCGCACCATCACCTACGCCGACCTCCTCGGTGAGGTGCAGCGGTTCGCCAACGTCCTCAAAGGTCTCGGCGTGGCCAAGGGCGACCGGGTCGCCATCTACATGCCGATGATCCCCGAGCTGCCCGTGGCCATGTTGGCGTGTGCCCGCATCGGGGCGCCGCACTCCGTCGTGTTCGGCGGCTTCTCGGCCGACTCCCTGTCCGACCGCATCAACGACGCCGAGTGCAAGGTCCTGATCACAGCCGACGGCGGCTTCCGCAAGGGCGCCGCCCACCTGCTCAAGCCCATCGCCGACGTCGCCCTGGCCAGCGCCCCCACGGTCGAGCACGTCGTCGTCGTCGACCGGGTGTCCAGCCACCCGAGCGCCGGCGGCACCGGCGTGGACATGACCGAGGGCCGCGACCAGTGGTACCACGACCTCATGGCCGGCGCCGAGGCCGCGAGCGAGCCCGAGCGCATGGACAGCGAGGACCTGCTCTACCTGCTCTACACATCGGGCACCACGGCCAAGCCCAAGGGCATCATGCACACCACCGGCGGCTACCTCACGCAGGTGTGCTTCACCCACCGCTACGTGTTCGACCTCAAGCCCGAGAGCGACGTCTATTGGTGCGCGGCCGACATCGGCTGGGTCACCGGCCACAGCTACATCGTCTACGGGCCCCTCGCCAACGGCGCCACCAGCGTCATCTACGAAGGCACGCCGGACACCCCGGGCAAGGACCGCCTGTGGGACATCGCCGAGCGCTACGGCGTGACCATCCTCTACACCGCGCCCACGGCCATCCGGACCTTCATGAAGTGGGGTCAGCAGGAGCCGGAGCGCCACGACCTGTCCAAGCTCCGCCTGCTCGGCTCGGTGGGCGAGCCCATCAACCCCGAGGCGTGGATGTGGTACCACACCCACATCGGGGGCGGGCGCTGCCCCATCGTGGACACCTGGTGGCAGACCGAGACCGGCGCCATCATGATCGCCCCGCTGCCGGGAGCCACCACGCTCAAGCCCGGATCGGCCACGTTCCCCCTGCCCGGCATCGGCGCCGAGGTGGTCGACGAGGCCGGCAACCGGGTCGACAAGGGCGGCGGCTACCTCACCCTCACCCGGCCGTGGCCGTCGATGCTGCGCGGCATCTACGGCGACCCCGAGCGCTACCAGGACACCTACTGGTCCCGCTACGAGGGCCGCTACTTCGCCGGTGACGGCGCCAAGGTCGACGCCGACGGCTACCTGTGGCTGCTGGGGCGGGTCGACGACGTCATGAACGTGTCCGGCCACCGCATCTCCACCACCGAGGTGGAGTCGGCCCTCGTGGACCACCCCGCGGTCGCCGAGTCCGCGGTGTGCGGCGCCAACGACCCGCTGACCGGGCAGGCCATCGTCGCCTTCGTGACCGTGCGGGGGACCATTGAGCACACCCCGGAGCTGGGCGAGGAGCTGCGCACCCACGTCGCCAACAAGATCGGGCCCACCGCCCGGCCGAAGATGATCATCTTCACCGACGAGCTGCCCAAGACGCGGTCGGGCAAGATCATGCGCCGGCTGCTCCGCGACGTGGCCGAGGGCCGGGCCCTGGGCGACACCACGACGCTGGCCGACCCGACGGTGGTCGAGGAGATCCGCAAGCGGGCCGAGGCCCAGCCCCAGGAGGACTGACCGGCTGCACCTCGGACCATCGCCCGGCCAGGGTTCGTCCGTGCTGGTCCTGTGAGCCGGGGGACGGCCGCGACGCCGGTAGCGTCACGGGTCGTGGGCACGGTCGACATCCCTGAGCACTGGCGCTGGCGGGACGGGCCGGTCGAGCCGGGGCCGGCGGTCGTGTTCGACATGGACGGCGTCCTGTCCGACGCGTCCCGCCGCCAGCACTTCCTGGAATGGCCGGAGCGGGACTGGGAGGCGTTCTTCGAGGCCTGCGGGGACGACGCCCTCATCGACGAGGTGGCCCGGCTGCTGGAGGTCCTCGACGCGGCCCACCGGGTGGTGCTGCTCACGGCGCGGCCGTTGCGGGTGCAGCCCCAGACGCTGGCCTGGCTCGACCGCTACGGCCTGCGCTGGGACCTGCTGATCATGCGCGAGTACGGCGACTACTCGGCGTCCCGGTCGTTCAAGCGCACCTCGGTCGACGACCTCCGCCACTTCGGCTTCGACCTGCGGCTGGCCTTCGAGGACGACCGGCGCAACGTCGCGATGTTCCATGCCGAGGGCATCCCCTGCGTGTACATCCACTCGGGCTACTACGACTGACGACGGGCGATCGCCATCACGTGGGCGGAGCAGCCCAGCATCGACGGCTCCCGCTCGGTCAGGCGAACCGCGGCGAGGATCGGCTCGGGCTCGGCGGCCATGCGTCGCTCCAGGTCGCCCAGCAGCCAGGCGAAGCCCTCGACGGCCACCAGCGTGATGTCCTCGAAGCCGGCTTCGGCCAGTTCGCCCGTCACCTCGTCCACCTGGTGGAAGTAGGCCCAGAACGATCCCGGCAGCACCACCGCCGGGTCCTGGCTCAGCCCGCTGGCCACGCTGCGCTCGACGTCGGCCCACACCTCGGGTGACCCCGTCAGGCCCTTGACGGTGGCGTCGAGGGCCCACGCGTGGCGGGTGATGACCTCGGTCAGGATCCGACCGCCCGGGCGGAGGACCCGCTGGCCTCGGCCAGCGCCACCAGCCGGTCGGCGCGCTCGACGAGGTGGTAGATCGGTCCCATCAGCACCACCGCGTCGACGCTGGCCGACGGCACGGGGAGCCCGGTGGCGTCGCCGAGGCAGACCGTGAACGGCGCCGAGCCGGTCCGAGCCCGGGTCCGAGCCTGGGCCACGTGGCGGGGGACCGGGTCGATGAGCGTCACGTCGTCGCCCCGGGCCGCCAGGTGCGCGGCGTGGGTGCCCGGGCCGCCGCCCACGTCGAGCACCCGCCCGCCGGGCGGCAGGAACCGGTCGAGGATGTCCCAGGTGCGCAGCCGCACCAGATCGCCGAGGCCCGGTCGCCACAGACGCGCGTCCTCGTCGTAGACCTCGTAGCGGGCCACCACGCGCGGGTCGACCTGGGGTACCGGGGTGTCGCTCACCGAAGCCATGGTGGCCTCTGGCCCACAGGCCACACTCAGCGGTTTCTCAGGAACCGTGGCTACCGTTGTTACCGTGCGAAATACCTTCAAGACGTTCGTCCTGCTCGCCGGGCTCGGCGGGCTGCTGATGCTGATCGGCGGCCTGCTGTTCAAGGGGCCTGGCGTCCTGATCTTCGGGCTGATCGGCTTCGCCCTGGTGGGCATCTCCTACTGGAAGAGCGACACGATCGCCATCAAGGCGGCGCGCGCCGTCCCCGTCACCGAGCAGCAGATGCCGGAGTACTACGCCATCGTGCGTGAGCTCACGCAGAAGGCGAACATGCCCATGCCCAAGCTGTACGTGACGCCGTCCGAGCAGCCCAACGCCTTCGCCACCGGCCGCAGCCCGGACCATGCCGCGGTCGCGGTCACGCAGGGCATCCTGCGCATCCTCGACTGGAACGAGCTGCGGGGCGTGCTGGCGCACGAGATCAGCCATGTCGGCAACCGCGACATCCTCATCGGCTCGGTGGCCGCGGCCATCGCGCTGGGCATCACATTGGTCGCCAACTTCCTCCAGTTCACCGCCATCTTCGGCGGCGGCCGTGACGACGACAGCAACCCGCTGGCGCTCCTGGCCCTGGCCATCCTGGCGCCCATCGCGGCCACGCTGCTGCAGGTGGCGCTCACCCGCAGCCGCGAGTTCGAGGCCGACCGGTCGGGCGCGCGCCTTATCGAAGACGGCGAGCCGCTCGCCCGGGCGCTCCAGAAGCTGGAGGCCGGGGCCAAGCAGATCCCCATGGACATCGACCCCGCCCACGCTCAGGCCTTCATCGTCAACCCGCTGACCGGGCGCCAGATGCGCTTCGCCAACCTGTGGCGCAGCCACCCGCCGACCGAGGACCGGGTGGCCCGCCTGCGCAGCGGCGAGTGGCGACAGGCCTGGTGACCGGCGGGGCGTAGGCCCTAGTCCCGGAAGTTGCTGAACTGGAGGGGGATGCCGAAATCCTCCTCCTTCAGCGCCTGGATGGTGGACTGCAGGTCGTCGCGCTTCTTGCTGGTCACCCGCAGCTGCTCACCCTGGACCTGGGTCTGAACACCCTTGATCCCCAGGGCCTTGATGAACTTGTTGATGGTGGTGGCCTTGTCGCGGGAGATGCCGGCCACCAGCGTGACGTGCTGGCGGGCGGTGCCGCCGGCCGCGTCCTCGACCCGTTGGTAGTCGAGGGCCTTGAGCGAGACCTTGCGCTTGACGAGCTTCTCCTCCAGCACCTGGCGCAGGGCGGTGAGCCGGTCCTTGCTCACGCTGCGCAGGACGATCTCGGTGTCGCTCAGATCGAGGCTGCTGTTCGTGTTCTTGAAGTCGTAGCGGTTGGTGACCTCGCGCCGGGCCTGATCGACGGCGTTGCGCACCTCTTGCATGTCGATCTCGGAGACCACGTCGAACGTCGGCATGAGGCTTGAGGCTAACCCTGTGCCCCTCGCAGTGTCTCCACCGCGGCGTGCACCATCCGGGCCAGGCCGGCGGCCACGCGAGCGTCGTTGAACTGCGGCGACCACTCGCCCCCGGCGAGCGAATCGCTGACGGTGAAGGCGGAGGCGACCTCGTAGCCGCGGCATTGCGCCACGGTGAACAGCGCCGCGGCCTCCATCTCCACGACGGCCACCCCCTCCGCCGCGTAGTGCCGGGCCTCGGCCAGCGTCTCCCGGAACGGCGCGTCCACGGTCCACGCCGCCCCGGTGGTGGGCCGGCACCCGGCGGCGTCCAGCTCGGTGCCCAGCCGCTCGCTGAGGCCGGGCGTCGGATGGGCCCACCGGGCGGGAGCCAGGTAGTGGTGAGACACGCCCTCGTCCCGGACGGCCCGATCGCACACGAGGACCGCCCCGGTGTCCAGGTCGGGCTGCAGCGCGCCGGCGGTGCCGACGCCCACGAAGCGGTGGACCCCCAGCGCGCCGAGCATCTCCATGATGATGGTGGCCGCAGGCGCCCCGACCCCGAAGCCGCCGATGACCCCCACCGTCCCGGCGGTGTCGTCGAACGTGTGCAGCTGCATGAACGCCGACCGGCGGGCGCCCGGCGCGAAGGGCGACACCGGGCCGAGCGTCCCCGCGAGCACGGCGTCGGTCAGCGGCGCCTGGTACAGCAGGATGACCCCGTCCGGCGCCTCGTGCTCAGCCGGGAGCACCCCGTGCTCGACTCAGTACCGGTGGAACGCCGCCGGCTCGGCGATCGCCTCGTGCGCGTGTTTGTCCGGGAAGTTCGGGTACGCCACGCCGGGCAAGCTAACCCCGGCGCTCCCGCCGCCCCCCACAGGTTCCGTGTGGTGACCCGTCCGGCGCAAGCGCTAGCGTGTTCCGTTCCAGGGTCGGTGCCCGAGCGGCCAAAGGGAGCAGACTGTAAATCTGCCGGCATCGCCTACCGTGGTTCGAATCCACGCCGGCCCACTCAGTCCACAGATTCGCGAAGTCACGGCGACCTCGGACGGGTCGTCGACGGGTGGAGCGACTAGATGACCGACCAATGGGCCGACTTCTACGTTGCCGCCGCCGGTGCCGCCGCCGCCCTCACCGGCCTGCTCTTCATCGCGGTCTCGCTGCGGCCGCGAGAGATCCGCCAGTCGCGTCTGATGGTCGGGCGCGCCCGATCGGCCTTCTATGCGTTCGCGACCATCGCCTTCGTCGCGTTGCTGGCGCTGGCGGGCACTCGGTCCAGGGTGATCGGACTCGGCCAGCTGGGCGTCGCGATCGGCGCCCTCGCCTTCTCCGCGCCGTTCACGATCGCCGCCCGGCGCGCCGGCAGTCTCAACTACCCGCGGGCCTTCGTCTACCACGCGGGGCTCCTCGTCGTCGCCGCCGGGGGCCTGGTCCGAGTCGTCGACGGCGGAGCAACCGACTACTCGGCCGTGCTCGCGGTAGGAGTGCTGGTGCTGCTCGGCATCGCACTCAGCAACTCGTGGCAACTCGTCATCTCACACGAGGCCGACGAGAGTGAGCAGCCGACCTCGGCCGCGAGGCCTGACGCACAGAGGGAGGTGTCCCAATGAAGGCGATCGTGGTGACGGATGAGGCTGCGGGAACGGCGGGTATGACGCTCGTGGAGCGGCCCGAGCCAACGCCGGCGATAAACGACGTCGTTGTTCGGGTTCACGCGTCGGGATTCGTCCCGACTGAGCTGGCGTGGCCCTCGACCTGGACCGATCGCCTCGGCCGTGACCGAACACCGTCGATCCCCGGCCACGAGCTGGCCGGAGTGGTCACCGCCCTCGGCTATGGCACGACGGGTCTGTCGGTGGGACAGCGGGTCTTCGGCCTCACGGACTGGCATCGCGACGGCACCCTGGCGGAGTACGTGGCCGTCGAGGCGCGCAACCTCGCGCCGCTGCCGGGCGACGTCGAGTTCACGGTGGGCGCGAGCCTGCCGATCTCGGGCCTGACCGCGTGGCAGGGACTGTTCGAGCACGGCCGCGTTCAGGCGGGCCAGAGCGTGCTCGCGCACGGCGCGGCCGGTGCAGTCGGGTCGATGGTGACCCAGCTCGCGGGTGAGGTCGGGGCGTACGTCATCGGCACCGGACGCGCCGCCGACCGTCAGACGGTGCTCGACTTCGGCGCGCAGGAGTTCGTCGATCTCGACAACGACGCGCTGGAAGACGTCGGCGGGGTGGATCTGGTCTTCGATGTGATCGGCGGCGAGATCCAGGAGCGGTCCGCGGGTCTGGTGCGACCCGGAGGAACGCTGGTGACCGTCGTCGGCCCACCCCAGGCGCGGCCCGCGGACGGCCTGGCGATCGACTTCGTGGTCGAGTCCGATCGCGCCCAACTGGGTGAGATCGTCCGGCGGGTGCGTGAGGGACGGTTGCGCACGAACATCGGCAACATCGCCACCCTCGACGATGCCGTCGCGGCCCTCAACCCCACCGAGCGACGCCAGGGGAAGACGATCATCACCGTTCGTCCCTAAGGACTCGCAGACTGCTGGTAGCCAGGCTTCCGTTAGCCAAGCCCCGGCTGGTGGAGGCGGGAAGGGCTAGCCGTCCCCGCGTAGCGGTGGTGAGGGCCCGTCAGCCCCCGGCGGGGGCTCGTGCCAGCTCCGATCCGTCAGGGGCGCGGGCGATCACGGTTCCGCCGGCCACCGAGGTCTGCTCGAACCCCGCGAACCACCGCTCTCCGGACTGGCGGGGTCCGGCGTCGGAGAGCTGCAGTGCCACGGTGGCGCCGTCGGCCGCGGCGAGCTCGACGGTGGCGGCGCCGGGCGGTGCGGCTCCGTAGACGAACGTGCCGCCGAGCGGACCACCGGCGACGTGGATGGTCCCCGCGGTGAGCGAGCCGACCGAGGCCAGCGTCGACGAGGCGGCGGTGCCGCCCGTGGGGCCCGACGGCGTGACCAGCTCGGTGCACACCTCGAACCGGTCCGGGCTGCCGCCACCGGCTGAATCCAGGCCGACCACCCAGCGGCTGTCTTCGACGAGGCCCGTGAGGACGGTGGACCCGCAAGCCGCCTCCCCGGCCGCCGGCACCCGTGCGACCGCGTCGCCGCCGAGGGCAGCGAGAGCGTCAGCTGTGCCGGGACGCAGACCGTCGATGACCTGATCGAGGACCGCATCGCTGACATCCCAGCCGATCACCGCGACGATGGAGCCGTCCTCGACCCACACGCGGCCGCGATCGCCGCCCTCGATCGTCGCGCCGACCGGTCCCGCCCAACCGGAGCGGCCCCGCATGGGGGTGCCGCGCCCATCGTCGATCCAGAAGCCCCACAGCGACGCCAGCTCGGCGTCGGCATCGACCTGCTGAAGCCCGATCCGACCCGGGCCGTCGTCCGCCTGGAGAGAGATGCGGGAACCACCGGGCGCCAGCACGCCGTCCGCGGGCGCACCGATGACGAGCGGGGTCATTCCTTCCGGAATGGCATCCGCATCGACCTTGGGGCCGGTGTCGTCGTAGGTCGTGCCGCGGGCGACCGAGATCAGATCCTCGCCGCGGACGCCGCGCCCGGCAACGTAGGCGAGGCAATCCTCGATGCAGGCCCCGTTGTTGAACACGACCCACGTCCATGGCCCGTCGTCGACGATGTAGGCGTCGAACGACTCCCCCTCGCCGAGGTCGGGGACCGTCTCCCCGCCGGCGGACGACGGCCCGGCGATCGAGGCTGAACCGGAGGACTCGCCGACAACGATGACCCGGTCCGAACCGGGTCCAGTGTCACGCCCGGACGAACCGATCAGCAGCGCCCGGTTGGCGCCGTCGACGGGCGGATCCATCGACGCACTCTCGACGTGGAAGCCCTCCGGCAGCTCGCCGGGCAGCAGGGGCGCATCGGGCGAGGTGGGCACGATCGGGGCCGGCTGGCCGGTCTCGCCGCGGTCCGCCGGCCCGCATCCGGTC
>DASRJN010000402.1:0-8014 GCA_035649455.1 Acidimicrobiales bacterium | reverse complement strand
GCGGGACAGGCCGATGCGCACCTGGTTCTGGATCAGCTCGCCCACCGAGCGGATGCGGCGGTTGGCGAAGTGGTCCTGGTCGTCGAGGCGGTAGCCCGGCTCGGCGTTGACCAGGTGGAGCAGGTAGGTGAGGGTGGCGAGCACCTCGCACCGGCTGAGGACCGACTGGCCCGGCTCGGGCTGGTCGATGAGCCCCCGCTCCTCGAGCATGGGGAACATCTGGGCGAGCTTGGCCACCTCGCCGCCCAGCTTGCGGTCCAGCTTGTAGCGACCGACCCGGGACAGGTCGTAGCGGCGGGGCTCGAAGAAGGCGTTGCGGAAGTAGACGCGCGCCGACTCGACCGACGGCGGCTCACCCGGCCGGGCCCGCTTGTAGATCTCGACCAGGGCCTCGTCCTGGGTGGGCGCGAGGTCGCGGTCCTTCTCCCACTGGCCCTCGAGGAAGGGGAACTCGCGCACGAAGGCGTCGAGGAACCCGGGCGCGTTCTCCTCGTCGTAGCCGAGGGCGCGCAGCAGCACGAACAGGCTGAGGCGACGCTTGCGGGCCACCCGGGTGCCGGCGGTGACGTCCTTGCCCGGCTTCTGCTCGACGTCGAACTCGATCCACTCGCCGCGGTAGGGGTGGATGGTGCCCTTGACCAGCTGGTGCTTGGCCAGGTTCCGGAGGCGGTAGCGCTCGCCGGGCTCGAAGATGACGCCGGGGGAACGGACGAGCTGGGACACGACGACCCGCTCGGTGCCGTTGATCACGAACGTGCCCTTCTCCGTCATCATGGGGAAGTCGCCCATGAAGACGGTCTGCTCCTTGATCTCGCCGGTGGTGGCGTTCACGAAGCGGGCGCGTACGAAGATGGGGGCGGAGAAGGTCATGTCCTTCTCCTTGCACTCCTCGACCGAGAACTTGGGCGGCGGCCGCAGGTCCTCGTCGTCGGGGTCGAACTCCAGCTCGAGCTGCAGGGTCTCGGTGAAGTCCTTGATGGGGGAGATGTCGGCGAAGGTCTCCTTCAGGCCCTGCTCGAGGAACCACTGGAAGGATTCCCGCTGGATCGCCACGAGGTCAGGAAGCGGGAGCGCTTCCTCGATGTTCGCGAACGAGTACCGATCCCGGATGCGAGTGGACAACGAATCACTCCTCAAAGGGTTCGGTGGGCATGGAGATGGGAAGCGGACCACCCAGCAACCATGGCCAAGCCGGGGACGAGGCCGCCGTGACGGGCGTGGTCGGGCGCGCCGAAGCCGCAGGCAGAGACGGCAGAGCAGAACCACAGACGCACGGCAACTAGCCATGCTAGGCCGTTGCGGGCGCAAAGGCAACACGCGAAACGACCAGGCCAACCGGCGAGCGGCCGAGCCGTCCCGGAGAGCCGTTTGGCTGGTGGGAGGGTAAGCCCGTTCGCCCTAGAGGTCAACCCCGCTCACGTGGAGTGTGGCATTTTGACCACAGACCGTAGTGATCAGGAGCAGCCGCCGTTGGCGCCGGCGCCGAATCCTGAGACGACGCTCTCGCCGGGCGGGCTATCGGCGACGATGTCATCGTCGAGGGTGCCAGTGAGGCCGAGCGACCGGTAGGAGTAATCCCACTCGGCCCCCTGGGATGCCAGCTCCGCCCAGGTCATGCCCAGCGACATGTGTAGTGGGCGAACGCTAGCGCGACGGAGCCCGGCTCCCCTTGCCGGGGGCCGGGCTCCAGAGGCGTAGGCGGACGGGTCCGCTACTTGACGGTGACGGTGGCGCCGGCGCCCTCCAGGGCGGCCCGGGCCTTCTCCGACGCCTCCTTGTTGACCTTCTCGAGGACGGCCTTGGGCGCGCCGTCGACCAGCTCCTTGGCCTCCTTCAGGCCGAGGCTGGTGAGCGAGCGCACCTCCTTGATGACGGCGATCTTCTGGCCGCCGGCGGCCTCGAGGATCACGTCGAACTCGTCCTTCTCTTCCTCGGCCGGGGCGTCGGCGGCACCGCCGCCCGCACCGGGGGCGGCCACGGCCACCGGGGCCGCAGCGGTCACGCCGAAGCGCTCCTCGAACTCCTTGAGCAGCTCGCTCAGCTCGAGGACGGTCATGCTGGAGATCGAATCGAGGATCTCTTCCTTGGTTGCCATTTCTCAGCTCTCTTCCGTGGAGTCGTTCGTGTCGGCGGGCGCGGCGGGGGCACCGCTCGCTCCGGCCTGGTCGATGAGGGCCTGGAGGCCGTACGCGAAGTTGCGCGGCAGGGCCTGGAGCAGGCCCGCGAACTGCTGCATCGGTGCGGCGAAGGCACCAGCCAACTGGGCCAGCAGCACGTCGCGGGGTGCGACGTCGGCCAGGGCTCGGGCGTCCGCGGCCGACAGGGCCTTGTCGTCCATGACGCCGCCCTTGACGACCAGCGCCGGGTTGGTGCGGGCGAAGTCGCGCAACGCCTTGGCCACCAGCACCGCGTCGCCGGGGGCACCGTCGGGGCGCTCGCCCACGAAGGCGATGGCCGTCGGGCCGACCAGCAGCTCTTCGATGTCGAGGCCCGCCTCGCGGGCCGCGAACCGCACGAGCGTGTTCTTGTAGATCTTGTACTCGCCGCCCGCTTCGCGAAGGGCCCGGCGCAGCGCGCCGATCGCAGTCACGTCGAGGCCGCGGTACTCGGTCAGCAGTGCCGCGCTCGCGCTGTCGAAGCGCTCACGCACCTCGTCGACCACGGCGACCTTCTCCGGTCTCGGATTCTCCATGACACCTCCTCTCTCGTGTGCTCGGACGCTCGCTGATGCGAACGCCCCACGCACACGGCGCCTGGCCCGGGGGCCGGCGAGGTGTCCGGAAGAGTCCGCCTGCTCAGGCGGGCCCGGAGGCCCATTGCGCCCCGAGGGGCACCGGAGGTCTTCGGCGAGCGAAGGTTTGGTTGTGGCTAGCGGTCGGGAAGCCTACCGGCTTCCCCGAGACCACCACCCAGCCGGGGCTGGGATTCAGGCGGCCTCGTCGGCCCCCACCCGCAGGCGGGCGGGGTCGATCTTCACGCCGGGGCCCATCGTGGAGGCCACGGTGATCCGGCGCATGTAGCGGCCCTTGGCGGCCGCGGGCTTGGCCCGGTTGAGCTCGTCCACCACGGCCCGGAAGTTCTCGGCCAGCGCGGGCAGCTCGAAGGAGGCCTTGCCGATGGGCACGGCGACGTTGCCGTAGCGGTCGGTGCGGTACTCGACCTTGCCGCCCTTGAACTCGCCCACAGCCTTGGCCACGTCGGGGGTGACGGTGCCCGACTTGGGGTTGGGCATCAGGCCCCGGGGGCCGAGGACGCGGCCGAGGCGGCCGACGACCGGCATCAGGTCGGGGGTGGCGATGGTGACGTCGAAGTCGAGCATGCCG
Organism: Acidimicrobiales bacterium; assembly: GCA_035649455.1. Lineage (GTDB taxonomy): Bacteria > Actinomycetota > Acidimicrobiia > Acidimicrobiales > VFJN01 > ZC4RG19. The sequence goes on along the minus strand of DASRJN010000402.1, from coordinate 4,691 downwards.
CCCTGGATCTGCTCGGCGAGGTCGTCGGCGCCCACGATGTCGGCCCCGGCCTCGCGGGCTGCGGCCGCAGCCTCGCCGGCGGCGAACACGGCGACACGCACGTCCTTGCCGGTGCCGGACGGGAGGGCAACAGTGCCCCGCACGATCTGGTCTGCCTTGCGGGGATCGACGCCCAGCCGCACGACCAGCTCGACGGTCTCGTCGAAGTTGGCCTTGGCCAGCGAGCGTACGAGCTCGAGGGCCTCGGACGGGCTGTGGAGACGCTCGCGGTCGAAGCGCTTCAGAGCGTCGCGGTACTTCTTGCCTTGCGCCATGGTGGCTCCCTCATGTGGTCATGGCCGCCGGGCGAGGTCGTCCCGGTCGAGCCGTGGGTGGTCGGGGGTCAGCCGACCTCGATGCCCATGGAGCGGGCAGTGCCGGCGATCTGGAGCTTGGCGTTCTCCAGGTCGTTGGCGTTGAGGTCGGGCATCTTGATCTTGGCGATCTCTTCGATCTGGGCGTCCGTGACCTTGCCGGCGACCTGCTTGCCGGGCTCGTTGGCGCCCGTCTCGATGCCGGCGGCCTCGCGCAGCAGCACGGGGGTCGGCGGGGTCTTGAGGATGAACGTGAAGGTCCGGTCCTCGTACACCGTGATCTCGACGGGGACGATGGTGCCCCGCTGCGACTCGGTGGCGGCGTTGTAGGCCTTGCAGAAATCCATGATGGCCACGCCGTGCGGGCCCAGCGCGGTGCCGACCGGGGGCGCAGGGGTGGCCTGCCCGGCAGGGATCTGGATCTTGACTACGGCCAGCACCTTCTTCTTGGCCATGGGGATTTCCTCTCGCGGTAAAGGGGGCAGACGAGTCTAGGGCTGCGGACCAGGGGCCGCGCCACTCGTCAGAGCTTGGCGACCTTGCTGAACTCGAGCTCGACCGGGGTCTCGCGGCCGAAGATGTTGACCAGCACCTTGAGCTTGAGCTGGTCCTCGTTGATCTCGATGACCTCGCCCGAGAAGTCGGCGAACGGGCCCTCGCGGACCCGCACGGTCTCGCCGATCTCGTACTCGAGGCGGGGCCTGGCCCGGTTGGCGACCTGCTCCTCGGTGCCCTTGGGCGTGAGGAAGGCCTCGACGTCGCGGCGGGGCAGCGGGGAGGGCTTGGCGCCCTGGCCGACGAACCCGGTCACGCCCGGGGTGTTGCGGATGACGAACCAGGCGGTGTCGTCCAGCTCGGCCCGGACCAGCAGGTAGCCGGGGAACATCTTGCGCTGGGCCACGACCCGCTTGCCGTTCTTGAAGTCGACGTAATCCTCCATGGGGATCACGACCTCGTAGACGGCCTCTTCGGCGTTCATCGAGTGGATGCGGGCCTCGAGGTTCTGCTTGACCTTCTTCTCGTAGCCCGACTGCGTGTGCACGACGAACCAGCGGCCCGGACGGGTGTAGGGGTTGTCGACGACGGCGACCGACTCGGCCAGCAGCTGCTCGTCGGTGAGCACCTCGGCCTCACCGTCGCCACCGGCGCCAGCCTCGCCTGCCTCGTCGCCCGCGGCAGCAGCCTCAGCCTCGCCAGCGTGATCGCCCGCGGCGGCCTCAGCCTCAGCCCCGCCAGCCTCTTCGGCCGCGGCAGCCTCAGCCCCGCCAGCCTCTTCGGTTGCGGCAGCCTCAGCCTCGCCAGCCTCAGCTGCGCCAGCGTCTTCGGCCACGGCCGCGTCAGCCTCGGGCTCAGCGTCTTCGGCCACGGCCGCGTCAGCCTCGGGCTCAGCATCCGCCGTCACCGCCGCCTCAGCCTCGGGCTCAGCATCCGCCGTCACCGCCGCCTCAGCCTCGGGCTCAGCATCCACCGACACGGCCGCGTCAGCCTCGGGCTCAGCGTCTTCGGCCACGGCCGCGTCAGCCTCGGGCTCAGCGTCTTCGGCCACGGCCGCGTCAGCCTCGGGCTCAGCATCCGCCGTCACGGCCGCCTCAGCCTCGGGCTCAGCATCCGCCGTCACGGCCGCCCCAGCCTCGGGCTCGTCGGTCTCCTCGGCCTCGGCCACGGCTGCGTCGGCGTCGGCCACCGCCGCGGCTGCGTCCGCGTCGGCCTCGGCCTGCTCGGGGTCGGCTTCGGGCTCGGGCGCGCCGGCGTGGCCGTTGGCTCCGTTCTCGCTGGCGCTCATCGCGGGCTCGTCGAGGGAAGGAGGAAGGTTCTCGGTATCAGCGTCTTCGGGACTCATCGTTCGAACAGCTTGAACACGGCCTCGCCGAAGGCGAAGTCCAGGAGGGCGATGTAGGTCGTCAGGATGACCACGGTGATCAGCACGATGATCGAGTAGTTGACGACCTCGGGCCGCGACGGCCACGCCACCTTGCGCAGCTCGGCCCGCACTTCGCGGAGGAACTGCACGGGCCCCGTGCGGGGCTCCTTGGTGGGGCGCGGAGCTGCGGGCGCGGGCCGCTTGCGTGCGGCAGGTGCGCCGTCTGCGCCGAGCTGGCCTTGGCGCTGCAGCATGCGCTTGGTCTGTCGGTTCATCGCCATGACGAGACCCTCGGATAGGGATTGGTAGGGGCAGGAGGAGAGCAGGGCAGGAGGGACTCGAACCCCCAACCTGCGGTTTTGGAGACCGCTGCTCTGCCAGTTGAGCTACTGCCCTTGGGGGTGAACCGGAACAGCCTATCCCGTCCCTGGCTCGGCGGGACAAGGCGGCCCCATCCGGGGTACCTCACGCGCTGGCGGCGTCCTCCCGCGCCCGCCAGGCGGCGTTTGCCTCCGCGAAGTGCTCCTGCGCCCCGTCGTAGTCGAAGGGTCGCTCCTCCTCCGGGCCCGGCCCCCACTGGCTGCGGGGCTGGTTGATGAAGTCGCCGCCGTACACGTGGATCGCACCGGTCAGGCGACCCAGCGGATTGGTCACCGCATGGATCGTGTCGTCCCCCAGCAGCAGGACGTCGCCGGTGGTGAGTTGGCGGCCGCTGGTCTCGTCGAGGAAACGGTTGCCCGGCCCCGAGCGCCGGTAGAAGGCGTTGTCCTCCCGGCCCCCGTAGATGCCGATTGCCGCCCACATGCGATGGTCGTGCGGGTAGAGCCGCATCCCCGGCGCCCACACCACGTGCATCACCGTCAGGTCCGGGGCGTGATACAGCGCCCGGAGCTCGCCCTCGGTCGGGTGCAGTGCTTCGGCCACCGCCTCCGGGTCGGCCAGGGCGCGGTCGAGCAGATCCCTCACCGCGAGCCGCGGCTGGTCCTCCTGCAGGGCGCCCCGGCAATCGGCACAGAACTGATCGACGTCAAACATCGCCCCAGTGTCGCCACCAGAGGATCAGCCGTCCAGCAGCTAGCCGGCGAGGCGGGCGCGACGGGTGCGGGTGGCGAAGACGATGGCGCCGGCCGCACCGGCCGCGGTGGCGGCAGCGAGGCCGCCGACGTAGGCCATACGGCGGCCGGACAGGAGCGAGCGGATGGCGTGGCGCTCGCCCGCCTCCTCGAGGTTGGCGAGGATGTCGGCCAGGAGCCCCGGCGCGGGCTCCAGCACGTCGGTGCGGAGCGAGCGCATCGCCCGCAGGAGCTTGCGGTACTGGACGATCTCCGCCTGGCAGCGGAGGCAGCGCTCCACATGGCGCCGCTCGGATCGGCCGAGGTGCGCCAAGTCGTCGGCGGCCCCGGCGAGTCTGTCGCTCAGGTCTTCACACTGCACGGTCGCCACCTCCAGTGGCCCGGGCGTCACCCCGCTCGGGTTTCGCCCTCGCGTCGACCAAACAGCTGGTCGCGCAACTTGTTGCGAGCACGGTGCAAGCGCACCTTGGCCGCCGACTCCGAGATGCCGAGCTCGGCGGCGATGGATTCGTGAGGCAGGTCGTAGACGTCCCGGAGGACCACGACCGCGCGCAACCCGGCGGGGAGGCCGTCGAGGGCGGCGTGGAGCCGGGTGCGGAGATCGTCGGCGTCGGCCCGGAGCTGAGGATCGTGGTCCGGGTGCGGGTCCACGACGGGCACGCTGTCGTCCAGCTCGTCATGGCGGTGCCGCGACCGCCGCCCCAGGTGGGTGGCGGCGCAGTTGGCGGTGATGCGGTACATCCAGGTCGAGAACTGTGCGTCGCCGCGAAAGCGCCGCAGGCCTCGGTAGGCCCGGAGATAAGCCTCCTGCACCACGTCTCGCGCATCTTCCTCGTTACCGGTCAGGCGAAAGGCGAGCGTGTACGTGTCCGCGTATGTCACGCGCACGAGCTCGTCGAACGCTGTCCTGTCGCCGTCTTTGGCGGCGACGACCAACTCGGCCACCTCACGTGGCATCGCTCGTTTCGACTCCCCCCGTGCTGGAATTGTTACGAGACGTTTTGGTGACAACGACATCGACCCCGCCACCGGGCGGGGTCGCGGTCGGTTGATTGTACGGCCTGCCGAGGCAGGAACGGCTCAGCGGGTCTCCTTGTGGACCGTGTGCTGGCGCTCCCACCGGCAGTACTTCTTCATCTCGATGCGCTCGCGGTCGTTCACCTTGTTCTTGGTGGTGATGTAGTTCCGCCGCTTGCACGAGGTGCACTCGAGGGTCACGTGCACCCGCTTCTCGTTGGCCTTGCTTGCCATCGGTATCTCCTACTTGAGGATCTTGGTGACGCGGCCGGAGCCGACGGTGCGGCCGCCTTCGCGGATGGCGAAGAGGAGGCCTTCGTCCATGGCGATGGGGGAGATGAGCTCGACGGTCATCTCGGTGTTGTCGCCGGGCATGCACATCTCGAC
>DASRJN010000401.1:0-2491 GCA_035649455.1 Acidimicrobiales bacterium | reverse complement strand
TCGGGGTCGCCGAAGGCGTAGCGGGCGCCCCACTCGGCCAGCCCGAACACGATGTGCTCGAGGTCCTTGCCCGCCGGGGTCAGGGCGTAGCTGCCGTCATCGTGGCGCTCGACGAGGCCGGCCACCATCAGCTGGCGCAGCCGCTTGGTCAGCAGCGCCCGGGACAGCCCCGGCAGGCCGCGGGAGATCTCGTTGAACCGGGTGGAGCCCACCAGCATGTCCCGCAGGATCAGGAGCGTCCACCGCTCGCCGAGCACATCCACTGCTCGCACGATGGGGCAGTACTGCGCATACGTCCGCATGGTTCAGATGTTGTACTACCCGGGCCACTTCGGCGCTCTTACCGTGGCAGGAAGACACCCCGGAGGAGACGGCGGACATGAGCACGACCCTGACCGACACCCCTGCGCGCCCTGCGACCAGCTATCCCACCCCGGCCCGGCCCGACGACGACCGGTTCGTGCCCCTCGCCCGCGAGATCGGCGAGGTGGCCGCCCGGCACGCGGCCGACCACGATCGCGACGCCAGCTTCGTGGCCGAGGCCTACGAAGCCATGCGTGAGCTCGGCTACCTGGCCCTGGCCGTGCCGGAGGAGCTGGGCGGCCTCGGCGCCACGATGCGCCAGGTGTGCTACGCCCAGGCCGAGCTGGCCCGCCACGACGGCGCCACCGGGCTGGCCCAGGCCATGCACCAGTACCTGACCGTGATGCAGGGCTACCGGCGCCGTGCCGGCGCCCCCGACGCCGAGGGCGTGCTGCGCCGCATCGCGGACGAGGGCATCGTCATCGCCACCAGCGGCGGCTCCGACTGGCTGTGGCCCACCACCATCGCCACCCCGGTGAGCGAGAACGGCGAGCCGCCCACCGCGTACCGGATCAGCGGGCGCAAGGCGTTCTGCAGCCAGTCGCCGGGCGCCACCGTGGTGGCGACCTGCGCGGTGGTGGGCGAGCCGGGGCCCGACGCCGAGGTCATCCACTTCTCGGTGCCGTTCGCAGCCGAGGGCGTCAGCCTGGTCGAGACCTGGGACACCCTCGGCATGCGCGGCACCGCCAGCCACGACGTGGTCATGGAGGACGTGCTGGTCCCGGCGGACAAGATCGCCGGACGCCGGCCCTACGGCGAGTTCGGCGGGCCGTTGGCGGCCGCGGCGCTCCACTTCGCGCCGGTCGTCGCGTCGGCGTACTACGGCATCGCCGCCGGGGCTCGTGACGCGGCGGTGGCCGCCGCCGCGGGCGGGTCCCGGGGCCCTGCTCCCCTGGGCGACCTGGTCCGGGTGCAGCGCCAGGTGGGCCTGATGGACGCCACCCTGCGGGTGTCATGGTGGGCGCTGATGGGCGCGGTGGACGAGCTCGGTGACGGCTACACCGCCGGCCCCGAGACCCTGAACACGGTGATGGTGGCCAAGCGGCAGGTCGTGCTCGGCGCCATCGAGGTGGTCAACCTGGCCATGGACACCCTCGGCGGTCGCTCGTTCTTCCGGCGCTCGCCGCTGGAGCGGGCCTTCCGGGACGTGCGGGCGGGAACGTTCCATCCCTTCACCCCCGAGAACACGCTGGCCTACGCGGGCAAACTGGCTCTGGGGCTGTCGGGCGCTTCCGAGTGACCCGAGTGAACCGTGGGTGAACCCGCGCCCCTGGAGTACCCCTCCAGGGGCGCGGGACCGCCCGCGCTCACTACGGTGCGCGGGCGATGAAGGCATTGCGCAGCTTCACGGTCAGGCCCTCCCTCCCGCCCGAGCTCTCGGCCCTGGAGGAGTTGGCGTTCAACCTGCGATGGTCGTGGGACGACCAGACCCGAGATCTGTTCCGCTGGGTCGACCCCGACCTGTGGGACGCCAGCGTCCACGACCCGGTCCGCCTGCTGGGACTGGTCCCGCGGGAGCGCCTGGACGCCCTCGCCCGCGACGCCGGGTTCCGGCGGTTCCTGGGCGAGGTCCGCAGCGAGCTGCAGCGCTACCTGGACGGCGAGCGCTGGTTCCAGACCCGGAAGGGCAGCCCGCTCGGCCTGGTGGCCTACTTCTCGCCCGAGTTCGGCATCGCCGAGGCCGTCCCCCAGTACTCGGGCGGCCTGGGCGTGCTGGCCGGCGATCACCTGAAGTCGTCGAGCGACCTCGGCGTGCCGTTGGTGGGCGTGGGCCTGCTCTACCGCCACGGCTACTTCCGCCAGAGCCTCGACGCCGACGGCTGGCAGCAGGAGCGCTACCCCCTGCTCGACCCCCATGTGATGGCGCTCACGCTGTGTGAGGACGTGCGGGTCGAGGTCGACCTCGCGGCCGACGAGCAGCCGCTGGTGGCCCAGCTGTGGAAGGCGGACGTGGGCCGGGTGCCGCTGTACTTCCTCGACGCCGACATCGAGGAGAACAGCGACGAGCTCCGCAGCGTCACTGACCGGCTCTATGGCGGCGACACCGAGCACCGGCTGCGCCAGGAGATCCTGCTGGGCATCGGTGGGGTCCGGGCGCTGGAGGCCGTGGGCATCGAGGCCCAGGTGT
>DASRJN010000400.1:0-5681 GCA_035649455.1 Acidimicrobiales bacterium | reverse complement strand
CCTGGTCGGTCGTCTGCCGACCTCGGCCTGTGTGGCCCGATGCGCCGTGCACGATGAGGTCGGCACGCCAGAACCCACGTCCGCCGACGATCACGTGCTCAAGACCGGGGTAGCCGATCATTACCCCGGCGATCGGCCCTGTGGTCTCGGCGAGATAGCGCTTGATGCCACCGAATCCGCCGGTGTGTTCATCGACGTCAAGCAGCAACGTCACCCTGCCCGGCAACTGGCGGCGCTGGCCGGCCAGACGCGCCATTAGGTGGCAGAAGGTGGCCGCCGCCGTCTTGCAGTCGGCGCTGCCGCGTCCATGCAGCCAGCCCTCCGCAACAGCCCCTGAGGTCGGGGAGCGGGTCCAGGCGGTCTCATCCCCGAATGGGGCGGTGTCGACACAGGCGTCCAAGACGAGGTGGGCGCCTGGCTGCTCGCCCACGACGTCGCAGACAAGTCCGAGGGGTCGGCCGTCCTCAACCAGCAGTCGGGGCTGGAGCCGATGCCGGCGCAGCCAAGCTTGCAGCTCGTCGAGGATGGGTTCGTAGGGGTCGATGCCGGCGCGGCTCGGGATGCGGACTAGCCGCTGCGTCAGTCGGATCACGCTCTGGTGGTCAGTTCGCGCCTGTTCGAGCGGGTTCGGCTGCTCCCGAACCGTCGGTAGGGTCACCGGAGCACCGGGAGCGCCTCGACGGCCCCGAGCGTCTCGAGCTTCGTTGAGCCGGCGTACAGCTGTTTGGCATGCTCGACCAACGCGCGGGCCTGGAGCGGATGGGCAAGCAGGATGCCGGTGTCGAAGTTCGACGCCGCGGTCAAGCTGGGGATCGTTACCACCGCCTGGGACTCGGAGGCCACAAAGAACCGTTCGGGCTCTCGGAGCTGATCCTCCACCATGCCGAGATGCAAGGTCTGCATCCCATAGGTTCGATCGGCTGGATCGCGCAGATCAAGCAGGCGGATAAGGTGGTCCTTGAGGACTTGGCGGTGGGGTGGGCCGACCAGCACGCGCCAGTGGACCAGCCGCGACTGCATGCCGAGAACCTCCACAATCGTCGCCAGGTACGCACGGTCACGTGATCGCGAGCCGACGATGGCCAGACTCGTCCTCGCTGAGCCCACGACTCTCACCATCGCTGCTTGTAGCTGCTCAAATCCACAGACTACTTGAGCCGGATTGTTGAGGCCTTGCTCGGCATCCACCAGCGCGAAGGTCAGCCGACCGCGGTCCTGATGGGCAAAGAGCGTCTCCGGCGGCTGGCCATAGATGGCACACAGCGCGGCGCGGTACCGAGGGCTGGTCCGGCGTGTCCCGCGCTCCCAGGCGCTCACCAGGCTGGCAGTGACCCCGGAGCCGCCAAGGTGCGAGTCGATCTCGCTGACCACCCGTTCCAGGGTCCAGTTCCGGTGACGCCGAGCGAGACGCAACGGAGACTCAGAAGGCGATGTGGGCACTTCCACCGGACCCTCCGATCCGGCCGGTTGTCAATCTCCTGCCAATCCTGCCGTGCTCCTGTGACAGAGTCCGCCAGTAGGCTCATCTGTGGCTCATGCGCCTGAACGATTCACGGCTCGTTACAACTTTCTTCACTTCTTCAGGCTCGGTGACGATGCTCATGCGGCCGATGGCCAGCCCCTGGTAGAGCAGGGACCTGCCCACCACGCCGGCCAGGCCGGCCGCCGCCCCCCAGCCCACCCCGGCCACGAGACGGCGTCCCTTCACAACGCCACGACCACCAGCAGCAGGGCGAAGCTGACGAGCTGGGACAGCAGCAAGACCACGAAGACGTGCGCCCGCCGGGTGAGGACGCCGCCGGCGAAGTCCGACACCCCGTAGGACACCGCGGCGGCCAGGGCCAGGAGGATCTCCATCGCGCTTGTCCCTGGGATCGGTCATGGTTGTCCAGGCTATAGCGGGAGGGAGGAGGCGCCATGCGGCTGACCAAGTACGGGCACTCGTGCCTGCTGGTGGAGGAGGGACCGGCCCGGCTGCTGCTGGACCCGGGCACCCTCTCCGGCGGGTTCGAGGAGCTGGAGGGCCTGACCGCCGTGCTGGTCACCCACCAGCACGCCGACCACCTCGACCTCCAGCGGCTTCGCACGCTGCTGGACCGCAACCCCGGGGCCCGGGTGCTCTGCGACGAGGGCAGCGCCGAGCAGCTCGCCGCGGCCGGCGCGGCGGTCGAGGTCGTCCACGACGGGGAGGAGCTGGGCGTCGGCGGGGTCGCGGTGCGCGTCAGCGGGCGCGACCACGCGGTCATCCACCCCGACATCCCGGTGGTCCCCAACGTCGGCTACCTGGTGGGCGGGCGGCTGTTCCATCCGGGCGACGCATTCACCCCGCCGGGCCGGCCGGTCGAGGTGCTGGCGGTCCCGGCCGGGGCGCCGTGGCTGAAGGTGTCGGAGCCGATCGACTACCTGCGCCAGGTGCGCCCAAAGGTGGCCGTGCCAGTGCACGAGCTGGTGCTGTCCCAGGCCGGGAAGGCGATCCACTACCGGCAGCTCGAGCAGCTCGGCGGGGCGACGCTGCGGGTGCTGGACGACGGCGCCCCCGTGGAGCTGTAGTGCCGCTGCAGAACCGCGTCACCCCCACCGGGGAGATCGTCGCCGACCCGGGACGCGGCCTGCTGATGGGCAACCGCGGCTGCCTGCACGGGCCGGACCGCCGGCTGGGCGTGGCCCGCTGGCGGTCGAAGCTGTGGATCTGCTGCGTGCTGGACTGGAAGGGCGTGCGGCGCGACCCGATGCCGCCGGGTCGCTGGACGGCGCTGTTCTTCCTGGACGAGGCGAGCGCGCTGGCGGCGGGGCACCGCCCGTGCGCGTACTGCCGCCGCGCCGACTTCGTCGCCTTCGCCGAGGCGTGGCGTGGCGCGCACCGGCTGGCGCAGCGGCCGCGCGCCGCCGAGATCGACGCGCGCCTGCACGCCGAGCGGGTCGACCCGCGCTCGCGCCGGCAGGTGACCCGGCCGGCGGTGGCTGGCGAGCTGCCCGACGGCGTCATGGTCCGCGCCGGCGGCACGCCCGGGCTGCTGGCCGGCGGCGCCCTGCTGCCGTGGACGTTCGCCGGCTACCGGGCCCCCGTCCCGCTGCCGCCGGCCATGCAGGTCGAGCTGCTCACACCGCCGGCGACGGTGGCGGCCGTCGCCGGCGGCTACCGCCCGCTGCTGCACCCGACGACTGCGGGGGCTCCGCCCCCGCAACCTCCCCGGACCTGATGCCCCGGTGAGGTCGGGTGCTAGGGCGGTGAGCCGAGCGCCTTCACCGATCGGCCGAGCACGTTGTCGATCCCCCACCGTTCCGCCAGCTCGAGCAGCCGCTCGGCGTCAGGTGGCCTGGACGGCAGGGCGGTGTCGACGGTCGGCAGCGGCAGCGTCCGGACCGTGCCGACGACCCGCGGCGCCACCGTGAGGTAGTCCCGGGCCGCGTTGAGCTTGCCCGCGACCCCGGCGAGGTGGGGGTCGCGGGACGCGGCGGCGTCCAGCAGCGCATCCAGCGTCCCGAACCGCGCCAGCAGGCTGGCGGCGGTCTTCTCCCCGATCCCGGGAACCCCGGGCAGCCCGTCGCTGGGGTCGCCCCGGAGGGTGGCGAAGTCGGCGTACTGCGCCGGGGCGATGCCGTACCGCGCCCGCAGCGCGGCGGCGTCCATGACCTCCAGCTTGGTGACGCCGCGGGCGGTGTACAGCACGCGGACGTCGCGGTCGTCGTCGATGAGCTGGAACAGGTCGCGGTCGCCGGTGACGACGTCCACGGGCACGGTGGCCCGCTCGGCGAGGGTGGCGATCACGTCGTCGGCCTCGTGCTCGTCGGCGCCGACCGCGGCGATGCCGAGGGCGTCGAGCACGTCGAGGATGATCGGGACCTGCTCGGCGAGCCCGGGCGGCTCGGCCTCGCCGGGGGGCGCGCCGCCGCCTCCCGGCGCCGTCTGCTGGTCGGCGAGCCGGTGCGTCTTGTAGGTGGGCAGCAGCGCCACCCGCCAGGCGGGGCGCCAGTCCTGGTCGAGGCAGGCCACCAGGTCGGTGGGGTGGTACCGCGTGATCAGCGTCGACACCATGTCGAGGAAGCCGCGGACCGCGTTGGTGGGGGTGCCGTCCGGCGCCGGGATGGAGGCCTTCACCCCGTAGAAGGCGCGGAAGTAGAGGCTGGCGGCGTCCAGCAGCATCAGGCTCATGCGCCGGCCGGTGCTCGCCGGGCCGCCCGGAACATGCCCACGACCTCCTCGACGGTGGTCGCGTCCTCGGCGGCCTTGTCGTCGCGCCAGCGGCCGGTGAAGCGCGGGAACCGCAACGCCAGCCCGGAGTCCTCCTTGAGCAGATCCCATGCGGCGGTGTGGGTCGGCGACAGCGTCAGCTCGGCGGCCAGCACCTCCACCACCAGGGCGGGCTCGAACCACACGTCGGCGTGGCGGCGCGTGTCGACCCGCGCGGGCGGCTCGGCGCGGACCAGCGGGGCGAGCCGAGCCGGCAGCGCCGCCAGCTCCGCGTCGCTGAACCCGGTGCCGCACTTACAGATCGTCTGGAACCTGTCCGCGGCCGGGTCATAGACGGCCAGCAGCAGCGCCCCGTAGATGCCGGCGCGCCGGCCCCGCCCGTACAGCGCCCCCACCACCACCAGGTCCAGGGTGTCGCTGAGCTCGCTGCGGTAGTCGCGCTTGAGCTTGATCCACGACCAGCCGCGCGCGCCGGCCTGGTAGCCGACGGTCGGCGCCAGGGACTTGCAGATCAGGCCCTCGCAGCCGTCGGCGACCGCCTGCTCGAACAGCGCCTCCAGGGCCGCCTCGTCGTCGACCTGCTCGGCGGTGGCCAGCCGGAGCTGCGGCGACGGGGTGATGGCCTCGGCCAGCCGCGCCCGCCGCTCCAGGTAGGGCAGGCGGGTGAGGTCCTCGCCGTCGGCGTACAGCAGCTCGAAGCAGAACAGGCTCACCGGCACGTCGCTGACCGCCTCGGTGATGCCGTACTTGCGCCGCCGGAACATCACGTCCTGGAAGGGGCGCAGCTCGCCGGAGGCCGGGTCGAAGGCGACCACCTCGCCCTCCAGGATCGCCTCCCGCGGCCCGAGTCCCGCCTGGAGGAGCTTCACCGTGTCGGGGAACTGGCCGGAGACGCGCTCCAGGCGGCGGGTGAACAGCTCCAGCTGCCCGTCGGCGGTGCGGTGGGCCTGCACGCGGATGCCGTCGTACTTGTACTCGGCCGCGCACGCCCCACCCAGCTTGGCGAGGATCTCGGCGGAGCTGCTCATCCGCTGGGCGAGCATCGGCCGCACCGGGTTGCCGGCCCGCACCCGCATCCCCTCGACCGCCTCCAGCCCCTCCTGGACCAGGGTGGCGGCGACCAGGCCGAGGTCGGAGCAGATGTTGTAGGCGCGCTCCAGCACCGGGCGGGCCTTGCGGCCGCCGACGTGCACCTCCGCGAGCGCGTCGAGGATGGTGGCGGTGCCGATCCCAAGGCGCAGCGAGCCGGTGACAGTGCGGACCAGGTAGCGGGCCTCCAGCGGGGTGGCCTCGCGGAGCAGCCCCACGAACGGGGCGAGCTTGCGGGCCTGCGAGCCGGTCCCCTCGGCCTGGGCGATCTGGTGCAGGGTGCCGAACACGACCTCGACCTCGAGAGTCGCCGGCCTGGGGGCCAACGCCGCCAGCAGGGCCTCGGCGGCCAGGCCCAGGTCGCCGACCTCCTTGGCGCTGGTGAGCGCCTGCTCGGCGG
>DASRJN010000399.1:0-10888 GCA_035649455.1 Acidimicrobiales bacterium | reverse complement strand
CCCCACGCTCGGCCGGGTCCAGGTGTCGCTGGTGTCGGGCGGTGACGCGCCGTGCCGCGCGACGAATACCGGGCCCGGGTTCAGCACCGAGGCGGCCCTCGACTTCATCGCGTGCGGGACGGTCGAGGGTGACATCAGCGCCGTGGTCGCCTGCGTCGATCTGGTGACCGGCTGATCGGGGGAGCCGCCGTCAGGCGATGACTCCTGCCTCCCGCAGCCGGACCAGCTCGGCGCGGTCCAGGCCCAGCTCCTCGACCAGCACGGCCTCGGTGTGCTCGCCGAGCCACGGGACGCGGGTCTCCGGTCCCTCGGCCATGGCGGACAGCTTCACCGGATTGCCGGGCACCAGGATGGGCTCGGCCACCCCATCGCTGCGGGGCACCTCCACCAGCATGTCCCGGGCGGCCACATGGGGATCGGCGATGACCTCGGGCGGCGTCAGGCACGGCCCGGCGGCCAGGCCGGCCGCGCTCAGCGCCGCCGCGGCCTCGACCTTGGTGCGGGGCGCGGCCCACGCCTCGATGGCGGCCCGCACCTCGTCCGCGTGGTCGATCCAGCCGCCCGACGCGGTGAAGCGGGGATCGTCGTTCCACTCGGGCCGGCCGATCACCTCGGCCAGCGCGACGAAGTGCTGCGGCCGCACGGCCTGGAGCACGAAGAACCCGTCGCCCGCGGCGAACGTGTCCACGATGGCCTTGATCTCGGTCTCGACCGGGCCGTGCACGCCCATGGACCACAGGTTGGTGACGATGTCGGTCATGGCCATCACCGCGTCGAGCATGGCCACGTCCACCCGCTGGCCGCGCCCCGTGCGGTCCCGGTGGCGCAACGCGGCGAGCACGCCGACCGCGCCGAACAGCGCACTCGAGATGTCGCCCAACGCGCCGACCGGGTTGGCCCGGGGATTGCGGCCCGGCTCCCGCCGGTACTCGTAGATGCCGGACATTCCCTCGACGATGGCGGCATAGGCGGGCCAGGCACGGTAGGGCGTGTCGCCGGTGTTCCCGAAGCCCGACAGGGACAGGTACACGATCGCCGGGTGGCGCTCGGCCACCACGTCGTAGCCCAGGCCGAGGCGATCCATGGTGCCGGCCTTGAAGTTCTCGCACACCACGTCGAACTGGCCGGCCAAGGCGAGGAACAGCTCGCGGCCGTCGGGGTGCTTGAGGTCGAGCGCCACGCTGCGCTTGCCCAGGTTGTTGCGCAGGAATGTGGCCCCCACCTTGCGCCCCTCGGGGTCGAGCATGTGGGGAAAGGCGCCCCGGCCCGACTCGCCGGTGCCCGGGTGCTCGACCTTGACCACGTCCGCACCCAGCCGGGCCAGTAGCTGGGTGGCGTAGGGGAGCGCCTGCATCTGCTCGGCGGCCAGCACCCGCACGCCGTCGAGCGGCTTGCCGAGCGGTGCGGCCTCGGGGTTGGCGACGTCTCCCAGGTGCATGCCGGCATCGTACGAACCCAACTGACGGGTCGTCAGGTCCAGTTCCGGGGCATCGAAGTTACTCGCCGTATGGGAGACTGGACGCGTGGCGCTGACCGCGGAGTCGCCGCCGGCCACGCGGCGGCGGACCCTGGTGCCCGTGCTCGGGTTGGCTGCCGGCGTCGGGGCCGTGCACATCGTGCTCAGCGGGCGCTACGGGTTCCACCAAGACGAGCTGTACCTCCTCGCCGCCGGCCGCCATCCTGCGCTGGGCTACGTCGACCAACCGCCGCTGGCGCCGCTGACCGCCCGGGGGATCACCGCGCTGGTGGGCGAGCACCTGTGGGCGCTGCGGCTGATCTCGGGGGCCACGCACGCCGGTCTGGTCGTGGCGGTGGCGGGCATCGCCTCGGCGCTCGGGGGCAAGCCCCGGACCCTGGCGCTGGCGGCGCTGGCCGCGGCGACCATGCCGGTGTTCGTGGCCAGCGGCGCTCGCTTCGATCCCGGCTCGCTGGGCCTGCTGTTCTGGGCCCTGACGCTGTGGGCGGTGACGGCCGTGCTGGCCGGGGCCGATCCCCGCTGGTGGCTCGGCGCGGGGGCGGCGCTGGGCGCCACGCTGGAGTCGACCTGGACGGGACCCGTGCTGGCGCTGGGCCTGATCCTCGGCCTGGTGCTGGCCCCGGGAGCCCGGCGCCACCTCCGCAGCCGCTGGCCGGCCCTGGGCCTGCTGGTGGCGCTCGTCGTCTGGCTGCCCAACCTGATCTGGCAGGCGCTCAACGGCTGGCCCGCGCGCGAGCTGCATGCCGCGGCCGTCGCCCCCGCGGGGCAGGACGGGCTGGCCGACTTCGTGATCCGCCAGATCGTGCTGGCCGGTCCGGCCGGGGTGGTGCTGGGGGTGGCCGGGGTGGTCTGGGCCTGGCGGCGACCGCCCTGGCGGGCCCTGGCCGTCCCCGTCGTGACCGTCGCCGCGGCGCTGGCGGCTGCGGGCGCCCGGGCCGAGGACCTCGGCTTCGCCTACATCGCCGCGGTCCCGGCCGGGGTGGCGGCGGCCGACTGGTGGGCCGCGGACGACAGCCGCCGCTGGCACCAGGCGGTGGCGGGTGTGGCCGCCGGGCTGATCCTGGTGCCGCTCGCCGCGCCGGCCACCTCGCTCGGGGTGTACGAGGACCTCTACCTCAGCGTCGACGCCAGCCTGGCCGAGGAGGTCGGTGGGCCCGAGACCGCGGCATTGGTGGCCCGGATCTACGACATCCTGCCCGCGGTCGAGAAAGAGGACGCCCGGGTCGTCACCGCGCACGCGGGCGTGGCTGCGACGCTCGACCTCTACGGGCCGGCCCGGGGCCTGCCTCGGGACCACGTCATCTCCCCCGACCGCAGCTACGCCGACTGGTGGCCCGACCACCAGCCCGCCGGCACCGTCATCTTCGTGGACTACACCCGCCGGGACCTGGAGCCGTACTGCGACGCGATGGGGCCGATCGCCATCCTCGGCAACGACCGCAACCTGCGCAACGAGGCGTTCGAGTCGACCATCTCGGTGTGCAGCGTGATGAGGGTGACCCCCGGGGGGTTGCGCGCCGGCCTGACCGGCCAGGCCTGAGAGCCACGAAATGTGACGACCCGTCAGATCCGGCCGTACCCTGGCGGGCCATGACCGCCCGCGGGATCCTGAGCTACGGCGCCTACCTGCCGTACCGGCGCCTCGACCGGGCCGAGATCCGGGCCGTCGCCGGGGTGGGCGGGGGCCGGGGCACCCGCACCGTGGCCTCCTACGACGAGGACAGCACCACGCTGGGCGTGGCCGCGGCCCGCCGGGCCCTCGCCGCCGCGCCGGCGGGCGTGCGACCGGGCGCGCTCTGGTTCGCCACCGTCAGCCCGGCGTACCTGGACAAGACCAACGCCACGGCCATCCATGCCGCCCTCCGCCTGCCCGACGACGCCGGCGCGTTCGACGCCGGCGGCGCGGTCCGGTCGGCCGTGGGCGCGCTGCGCGCCGGGCTGGCGGGACCGGCGCCTGCGCTGGTGGTGGCGGCCGACATCCGCACGGGACGGCCGGGTTCGGCCGACGAGGCCGAGGGGGGCGACGCGGGGGCGGCGCTGCTGGCCGGCTCGGAGGCCGACGGGCCGCTGGTGGCCGAGGTGCTCGGCAGCGCCGGCGCCACCCAGGAGTTCCTCGACCGCTGGCGGGTGCCCGGCGAGAGCCACTCCCGCCGCTGGGAGGAGCGCTTCGGCGAAGGTCGCTACGCCGCGCTCGGCGCCCGGGCCTGGGACGACGGCCTCAAGGCCGCGGGGGTCGTGGCCTCCCAGGTCGACCGGGTCGTGATCGCCGCCGCCCACGGGCGGGCCGCCACCACGCTGGCGCGCACCCTCGGCGTGGGCGACCGCGTGGCTCCCGGCCTCGACGCCACTGTCGGCTTCACCGGCGCGGCCCACCCGGCCCTGCTGCTGGCCGACACCCTCGACCGCGCCGCTCCCGGCGAGGTCGTCGCGCTGGTGGTGCTGGCCGACGGGGCCGACGTGGTCGTGCTGCGGACCACCGAGGCCCTGGCCACGGCCCGCCGGGCGGTGAGCGTGGCGGACCAGGTGGCCGCGGGGGCCCCGCTGCCCTACGGCAAGGCGCTGGCCTGGCGGGGCTACCTGCCGGTGGAGCCGCCGCGCCGGCCCGAGCCGGCCCGGCCGTCGGCGTCCGCCGCGGCCCGCTCGGCGTCGTGGAAGTTCGGGCTCGTCGGCGCGGACGAGCGTCCGCTGGCCGACGTGCAGGGCACGATCGTCACCTACACGGTCGACCGGCTGGCCTATTCGCCGTCCCCGCCGGTGGTGTTCGCGATCGTCGACTTCGACGGTGGCGGGCGGCTGCCGGTCGAGCTCACGGACGTCGACGCGGCCGACGTGGCCATCGGCGGTCGGGTGGAGATGACCTTCCGTCGCCTGTTCACCGCCGACGGCATCCACAACTACTTCTGGAAAGCTCGGCCCGTTCGGGAAGGGAGTGCCTGATGGGGTCGCACGGGATCCGCGACCGGGTGGCGATCGTCGGCATGGGCTGCACCCGCTTCGCCGAGCACTGGGACAAGGGCGTCGACGAGCTGCTGCTCGACGCCACGGGCGAGGCCTTCGCCGCCACCGGCATCGGCCAGGACGACGTCGACGCCTACTGGCTGGGGACAGCCCAGTCGGGCATGAGCGGCATGGTCCTGGCCAAGCCGCTCGGGCTGGATCACAAGCCGGTCACCCGGGTCGAGAACATGTGCGCCACCGGGTCCGAGGCGTTGCGCCAGGCCGCTTATGCGGTGGCGTCCGGCGCCTACGACGTGGCCATGGCCGTGGGCGTGGAGAAGGTCAAGGACTCGGGGTACCAGGGCCTCAACGCCTTCCCGATCCCCACCGACGGCACCAACCGCACGCTCACCGCCGCCGCCATGTTCTCGATGGTGGCTCCGGCATATGCCGAGCGCTACGGCGTCAACCGGGACGAGCTGCGCCGGGTGCTGGCCCGCATCGCCTCCAAGAACCACGCCAACGGCGCCCGCAACCCGCGGGCCCAGTTCCGGCGCGAGATGTCGGTGGAGCAGATCTGCGCGCTGCCCGCGGTGGCGGGCGACCTGTCGGTGTTCGACTGCGCAGGCGTGGCCGACGGGGCGGCCGCCGCGGTGGTGGTGCGGGCCGAGGACGCCCCCCGCTACACCGACCGGCCGCTGTACATCAAGGCGCTGTCGTTCGTGGCCGGCAACGGCTCGGGGCTGAGCGACCCCGACTACGACTACACCACCTTCCCCGAGGTCGCCCACTGCGCCGCCGACGCGTACGCGCAGGCGGGCGTGAGCGACCCTCGGGCCGAGCTGGCCATGGCCGAGGTCCACGACTGCTTCACCCCCACCGAGCTGGTCCTGCTGGAGGACCTGGGCTTCGCCGAGCGGGGCACCGCCTGGCGGGAGGTGCTCGCCGGCACTTTCGACCTCGACGGCGACCTGCCGGTCAACCCCGACGGCGGGCTGAAGTCGTTCGGCCACCCGGTCGGCGCCAGCGGCCTGCGCATGATGTTCGAGGCCTGGCTGCAGCTGCGGGGCGAGGCCCCGCCCGAGCGGCGCATCGGCACGGTCGGGTCGCGCCACCTGGCACTCACCCACAACCTCGGCGGGTACCCGGGCGAGATGGTGAGCTTCGTGTCCATCCTGGGATCAGAGCCGTCGTCCTGACGGCTCCGGGGGCGGGCTAGTCTCCGCGCCGGTGTCCTACTACCAGCCGGGCCCGCCCGGTCCGTACCAGCAGCCGCCCATGGTGGCCGCGGCGCCCTACACGGCGCCGCCCACCCCCGCGGACGGCCTCGGCATCGCCGTCGCCATCCTGCTCGGCATCATGGCCCTGCTGGCGCTGGTGGTGGCCGGCACGCAGTTCAACGAGTACACGGTCGTCGACGACATCATCACGACGTCGGGCGACTCGAGCATCGGGGACCTGATCGACGCCGACGACGCCCGGGCCGGCGCGCTCGGCTTCTTCTATCTCGCCTATGCGGCCACCGGGATCGTGTTCGTGATCTGGCAGTACCGCCACTCCCGCAATGCGGAGGCGCTGGCCGGCCCCGGCGGCCTCGGGCCGGCGTGGGCGATCGCCGGATGGTTCATCCCCCTGGCGGCCCTGGTGCTGCCCGGTATCGAGATCTACCAGTCCTCGCAGGCGTCCTCGCCTCCGGCGCCCGGCGGTGGGCCTCGCTCGGGCAAGGGCAACGGGTTGGTGATCGCCTGGATCGTGGCGTTCGCCCTGGGGGGCCTGGCCCTGTCGGGCAACTTCTGGCTGGGCACGATGGACGACGGGTTCTCCAGCACGGACCCGGACAACGTCCGCACGCTCCTCCTCCTCGGCAGCGTCGGCGGCCTGCTGCTGACGGTCGCCGCCATCCTGGGGGCGATCATGGTCCAGTCGCTCACCAAGAATCAGACCCGGCGCATCCGCGAGGTCTTCGGGGGCGGCATGTTCGTCCCCTGGGGCGCCCAGCCCCCGCCCGCATGGGGCCCCGCCCAGCCGGCCGCTCCATGGGGCCCCGCCCCCGCGCCGCCCCCGCAAGCCCAGCCCCCGTGGGGCGCGCCTCCCGGAGCCCCACCCCCGCCCCCCGGCGGCCCTGCCCCCTGGCACCCGCCCACGCAGTGACGCCGTAACGGCGGCGCGTGCCGCCGAGCCCGTTCGGGCCGCACCCGGGAGGGTGTCCCGTCAGGTGGGGGCGTGTGCCTCGGCGGCTTCGTGGGCGACGAGGGCGCGCCGGTCGAGCTTCTGGCCGGGGGTGAGGGGGAGCTCGGGGACGATCCGCAGGGCTTCGGGCAGCTTGTAGGTGGCCAGGCGGCCCGTGAGGTACCGGCGGACGTCGGCCAGCGTGGGGGGTGCGGCCGGGTCCCGGGGAGCGACCACCGCTACGCCGATCTCGCCCATGACCGGGTCGGGGCGGGGGACCACCGCCACCTCGGCCACGGCCGGGTGGGCGGCCAGCGTGGCCTCGACCTCGGCGGGATAGACGTTGTAGCCGCCCCGGATGAACATCTCGGTGCTGCGGCCGGCGAGGCGGACGAGGCCGCGCTCGTCGATCCGGGCCAGGTCGCCGGTGCGGATCCAGCCGCCGACCAGCGTGGCGGCGGTGGCCGCCGGGTCCCGCCAGTAGCCGGACATCTGGGTGGGGGAGCGCAACCACAGCTCGCCCACCTCGCCGCCCGGCACCGGCCGGCCGCCCTCGTCCCGCACCGCCACCTCGACGCCGGGCCGGGGCCGGCCCACCGTGTGCAGGGCCTCGTCCTCGTCCGCGTCGAACGCGGTGCCCGTCCCGCAACCCCCCGACTCGGTGGAGGAGTAGCGGATCGAGTAGGCGGCACCGAACCGGTCCCGCGCCATGGCCACCAGCGCGGGGGGCGAGGCTGCGCCCCCGACGACGATCGTGCGGACGTGGTCCCAGTCGTGGCGGGCCGCCTCGGGCGAGCGCACCATGAGCGCGAGCTGGGGGGCCACGCCCCCGATGGACGGCATGCGCTCGGCCGCGATGGCGCGCAGGGCGTCGTCGGCCCGCCACCGCTCCAGGATGTGGGTGCGGGTGGCCAGGCGCAGGTACCACACCAGCTTGGTGGTGAAGCCGATGTGGGCGAACTGCGTGGACGCCAGCATGGCCGGCCCGGGTTGTGACGCGTCCGCCCACCCGCCCCCGGTATCGGTCTGCGCGACGGCCTCCAGCTGCCGCTCGCAGAACACCGCGCCTTTGGGCACCCCGGTGGTCCCCGACGTGAACACGATGGCGACCGGCCGCTCGGGATCGGCGGGCAGCACCGGCGGCGCTCCATCCCGGTCGCTCCTGGCCAGCTCGGCCACCTCACCGGCGTCGTCGAGCGTCAGGACCGGATCGGCCAGCGCCACCAGCTGCTCCTGCTCCGGCGGCGCCAACCGAGGATTGATCCCGGCGGTGATCGCCCCCAGCTTCGCCGCCGCCGCGTAGGCGACGACGTAGCCGGTGTCCGACGGGAGCCGCAGCGCCACCCGATCGCCGGGCCCCACCCCCCGTGCCGCCAACCCCGCCGCCACCAGGTCCGACCGCCGATCCAGCTCCGCGTAGGTCGTCACAGCCCCGCCGGGGTCGACGAACGCGGGCAGGTCACCGAACCGTCTGGCGGCCTCCCGGACCGTGGCAGCGAGCACGCGGGCCACCGTATCGACCGGGCTGACACACCGTCAGATCCCGCCGTCTTCACACGACCTCGACGGCAACCTGGCGGGCGTGAGCGGCCAGCGCCTCGATGTCGGCCCGATCCCCGGTCAGGACGATCCCACCCGGCTCGGCCAACGCCACGACGAGCGCGTCAACAGCCGAGCCCCGACGAGCCCGGCGGCGCAACGCCGCGGCCCGACGCGCCATGACCTCCGAAACCCGCGGCTCGACGATGCAGCCCTTGAGGAACCGGTTTGCGTTAGCGTCCCGGCCCGCCTCGCCCCGCAGCGACTCGACCAGGACCGTGGTGGGCACGACGGGTCGCCACAGGCCGGCGGCTCGCAGCCGGGCGATGACCGCCGCAGCGCTACGGGAACGCTCGGACAGGTGCGTCAAGGCGCCGCTGTCCAGGATCAGCACTCAGCCGGCCTGCTCGAGCCGGTGCTCTCGGATGCGCCGTACGATCGCCTCCGCCCGGGCGACGTCCTCGGGGGTTGGTTCCCCGACCTCCTCGATCAGCTCGGCCAGGTACTCGTCCGTCGCGTCGAGGGCCTCGAGGCGTTCGAGCTCGGCTCGCAGGGCGGTTTGGAGCAACTCCGACGCGGGCAGGCCACGGCGCTTCAGCTCTTCGTAGAGGTCGTCAGGGAGGTAGACCTGCAGCCTCGGCATGCGCCTAACTATACGCCTTACGCGAAGGAGCAGGCGGAGCCGCTTACAAACCGAGGCTGAGCATGCGGATGGCATTGCCCCGCATGATCTTGTCGACCGCCTCCTGGGGCACGCCGGCCATCAGCTGCTCCGCTACCTGCTTGGTGTCGGGCCAGGTCGAGTCGGTGTGGGGGTAGTCGGTCTCGAACGTGACGTTGTCGACGCCGACCTGGGCCAGCGAGTCGATGCCGTGGCGGTCGCGGAAGAAGCAGCCGTAGATCTGGCGGTAGTAGTAGGTCGACGGCGGCTCGGGCACCAGGTCCTGGGTGTGGGCCCAGGCCCGGTGCTCCTCCCACACCGTGTCGGCCCGCTCGAGTATGTAGGGGATCCAGCCGATCTGGCCCTCGCTGTAGGCCAGCACCAGGTCGGGGAACTGGACCAGCTTGCCGGAGAACAGCCAGTCGCTCATCGACGCCATGGCGTTGTTGAAGCTCAGCGTGGCCGCCACGCCGGTGGGGGCGTCGGGCGACGTCGCCGGCATCCGGGACGACGAGCCGATGTGCATGTTGATGGTGGTGCGGGTCTCCTGGCAGGCGGCCAGGAACGGGTCCCAGGCGCCCGAGTGGATGGACGGGAGCCCGAGGTGCGGCGGGATCTCGCTGAAGCACACGGCGTGGACGCCCCGGGCCGCGTTGCGGCGCACCTCGGCCGCGGCCAGCTCGGCGTCCCAGAGGGGCACGATGACGAGTGGGATGAGCCGGCCGCCGGAGTCGCCGCACCACTCCTCGATCATCCAGTCGTTGTAGGCCCGCACGCAGGCCAGCCCCAGGTCGTGGTCCTTCGCCTCGGTGAAGGTCTGGCCGCAGAACCGGGGGAAGGTGGGGAAGCACAGCGACGCCTCGACGTGGTTGAGCTCCATGTCCTCGATGCGGGCCGCGGCGTCGTAGCAGCCCGGCCGCATCTCCTCGTAGGTCATGGGCGTCATGGTCATCTCGTCGCGGGGGTAGCCGACCGCGGCCACGTGGCGCTTGTGCACATAGACGAGGTCCTCGTAGACCCAGCAGTCCGCCTTCTCCGGGGCGTCGTCGTCGAAGACCTGCTCGTAGTGACCCCCGCCCACGTGGCGCATGCCGGCGACGCCCCGCCGCTCGACCCGGGGCCCGCGGTCGCGGTAGGCGGCGGGCAGCCAGCGTTCCCACACATGGGGCGGCTCGACCACGTGGTCGTCGACGCTGACGATCTTGGGGATCTCGACCATGCGCGCTCCCGAATCTGACGGTGTGTCAGATCATAGGGAGCGAGGCGTCAGCACGCAGAACTCGTTGCCGTCGGGGTCGGCCAGCACGACCCAGGTCTGCTCGCCCTGGCCGACGTCGGCGTCGGTGGCGCCCAGCGCCCGCAGTCGCTCGACCTCGGCGGTGTGGTCGTCGCCTTCCTCCGGCGCGACGTCCAGGTGGATCCGGTTCTTGCTCACCTTGGGGTCAGCGACCTTCAGGAGCTCCAGGCGAGGTCCAGGCCGGTCGGGAGCGGCCAATGCCACGCCGTGGTCGGCCCGGAACACGATCGGCCACGCGGACGCCACCGTCCAGAACTCGGCCAGCGCCGCGGGGGCGGCCGTGTCGAGCACGACCGCGGCGATCGGTCCCGCGTCCGCGTACATCTCCCGGGGCTCCAGGATGCAGAACTCGTTGCCGGCGGGGTCCGCGAGCACCACCCATGGCACCGCGCCCTGGCCGATGTCGACCGGCGTGGCTCCCGCCCGCCGCACCCGCTCCACCAGCTCCGCCTGGTGCTCGGCCGAGGTGGTGGCCAGGTCGAAGTGGACGCGGTTCTTGCCCACCTTGGGGTCGTCGACCGGCACGATCACGAGGGCGATGCCGGGCTCGCCCTCGGGCGGTTCGACCACCACCTCGTCGGGCTCCTCCAGCGCGATGGGCCAGCCCGTGGCCTCCGACCAGAACCGCCCCAGGGCGGACGGGTCGGGCGCGTCGATCACTACCGAGTACAGCCGGGTCGCCATGGCGCGGAACGTAGCGCTACCGGGGGTCGGGGAAGGCCGGATTTCGCCGCTCGGTCCACGCCCGGACGCCCTCGGCGTAGTCGGCGCCGCCCATCATCTCGTCGGTCAGCGTCACCGACCGCTC
>DASRJN010000398.1:0-5342 GCA_035649455.1 Acidimicrobiales bacterium | reverse complement strand
GAGGCACTGGCCCTGGCCGGCGACCTCCAGTACCACGTCCTGGCCTTCCGGCGTCAGGACGTCCAGGCCTCGCTGCGGCGCCAGAGCTCCGCCGCCAGCTCCGGCGTGACCAGCGGGCTGGGCTCGGCCCCCCGGTCGACGTCGACGTAGCTGCCGCTCGGGAGGCCGAGCACACCGGTCGTCCACTGCAGTGTGGCCCGGGCCCCCGCCTCGGGCGTGCCCATGAACCGGGTGGCCAGCGGCCGCAGCGGCCACGGGACCGGGCGCCAGATGCCGGAGGCGATGACCCCGGGGTGGATCGCCACGGTCTCGGTGCCCCGCCGCGCCAGCTCCCGGGTGAACAGGACGTTGCACAGCTTGGCCACCTGGTACTCCAGCATGCCGGTGCGGGTGCGAGTGGGACGCTGCAGCGCCTCCCACTCCAGCGCCTTGGCGCCGTAGTGGGCCTTGCTGGCCACGTTCACCACCCGGGCGGGAGCCGACTCGCCGAGGCCGTCGAGCAGCAGCGCGGTCAGCAGGAAGTGGCCCAGGTGGTTGACCCCGAAGGCGAGCTCGAAGCCCTGGACGGTGGCACCGCGCACCCCGGCGACGCCGGCGTTGTTGATCAGCCCATGGATCGGCTCGCCGCGGGCGACGACCTCGGCGGCGCAGGCCCGGACCGAGGCCAGGTCGGCCAGGTCGAGCGGGACCGCGACCGCGTGGCCCGGGCCGGGAGCCGCCTCGACCTCCTCGACGACGGCCCGCGCCCGCTCGGCCGACCGGCAGGCCAGCACCAGCTGGGCACCCCGCCCCGCCAGGGCGAGGGCGGTGGCCCGCCCGATCCCGGACGTCGCCCCCGTGAGCAGGTAGGTCCGCCCGCGTAGGCCGTGACTTGTCGACAGATGGTGGTCATCTAGGGACATGAGTCAACAAACCTGACACAACCGGCCATCCTGGTCCATAATTCGTCGATGCGTCGCATCCTTGCGGCTGGGCTGTGGGCCCTGGCGGCGATCCATCTGGCGGAAGCCATCATGCTGCGCCGCCGGCGCCGGCAGCTCGCCTCGCTGCCCGACGACGTCCCGGCCGCAACGGCCCGGGGGGCGGCCGCCAAGCTGGACGTGGTGGCGGTGGCCGGTTCTGCTGTCGACCAGGCCACCGCCGCCGCGGCCCGGAGCGAGCTCGACGCCACCGGCGCCCAGGTGGTGGATCTGATCCCCGGCGATCTGCCCGCCGAGCGGGCGCTGCGGCTGCTGCGCCGGCTGGAGCCGGATCGGCTCGGCGCCGATCCGTTCTACAGCCCAGGGGGCGCGCACGAGGCCGTCGCGCTCGATCCCTCGGTGAGCGACCGCATGGCCGGCGGCCCGGCCGAGGACGGGCCGCTCGACCGGGCCGCCCTGGTACGGATCACGCTGCGGGCCCAACGCCACGCCCCCACGGCCTCGCGGGTCCGGGTGGCCCCGCGGTTGCGGGCCGCGCCCACCGAGCCGGAGGAGGCCTGGCGTGAGCTGGAGCAGCGCACCGCCTACTCCCGGCCCTACGGGGCGCTGCACCCGCTGCTGGTGGCGGCGGAGAGCGCCCACCTGGCGGTGATGACCGCGGGCCTGGCCGTGGCGCCGGTGGCGGCGGCCGCGGCACTGGTGTCGTGGAGCGCCCAGCCGGCCCTGGTGTTCGCGGGCCGATCCCCCCTGCGGCCACCCGGCGTCGCCTTCGGCAGCCTCAGCCGTCTGCCCCGGGCGTGGGCCGCCAACGCCCGTCTCGTCCGGGCGGGACGGCGGGCCACCCGGGCCCGGGACGCCGAGCGCCGGGCCGCACCGCCGCCCGCGCCCCCGGACCCCAGGGCATGGTTCGAGCCGCGGCGGAGCACCTGCTACTGGTGCGGGTCGACCGCGCTGGCCCGCCGCCTCGACGTCACCGACCTGCTGCAGCACAAGCCGGGCACCTTCCGCCTCGACGAATGCCGGGCCTGCGGGCACGTGTTCCAGAACCCGGCGCTGACCCCGGACGGCCTCGACTACTACTACGCCGACGCCTACGACGGTCTCGGCGAGGAGCTGGCCGAGACCAGCTTCGCCGCCCTGGGGACGATCTACCGCCGCCGGGTCGAGTCCCTGGCCCGCTTCACCGAGCCCCGCGCCTGGCTGGACGTCGGCACCGGGCACGCCCACTTCCTGCTGGCGGCGCGCCGGCGCTGGCCCGAGGCCACCTTCGATGCGCTGGACATGAGCGACTCGGTGGAAGAGGCCGCCCGCCGCGGGCGGGTCGACCAGGCCTACCGGGGGATGTTCCCCGACCTGGCCCCGCGCCTGCCCCGCAGGTACGACGTCGTGAGCATGCACCACTACCTGGAGCACACCCGCGACCCCAAGCGGGAGCTGGCGGCCGCGGCGCTGGTGGTCGAGCCGGGCGGTCACCTGATGATCGAGGTGCCCGACGCCGAGGCGAGCTGGTCCCACCGGTTGGGTCGCTACTGGTGGCAATGGGGCCAGCCCCAGCACCAGCACTTCATGCCGTGCGACAACCTGGTGGCGGCGCTGGGAGCGGAGGGCTTCGAGGTCCTCTCGGTGGAGCGGGGCCCGGCCACCATGGGCGGCGACCTGTTCAACGCCGTCGGCCTCGTGCTGCAGCACCTGGTGCGCAGCCCGCATCTGCCCTGGCTGCCGGAGCCGTCCCTGGCGCACCGGGTCGCCCGGGTGGCGCTCTATGGAGCCGCGGTCCCCGCCATGCTGGTGACCAAGCTGGCCGACGAGGTCAAGGACGCCCGCCTCGGCCCCGGCGACGCCGGCAACGCGTACCGCATCGTGGCCCGCAGGACCTGACGTGACCACGGTCCACCTGCCCTATGTCGACTCCGCGCTCGCCCACTTGGACGGCGGCGGCCCGGCGTCGTGGTGGCATCACCTGCACTGGGGCCTCTACGACGACCCGGCCGGCGCCGACGACAGCCCCGAGGCCTATGTCGCCGCCGCCACCGCCCTGACCGAGCGGGTCGTGAGCCGGGCCGGCGTGGCCGGCGGCCGCACGATCCTGGACGTGGGCTGTGGCTTCGGCGGCACGCTGGCGCACGTCGCCGCCCGCTACCGGGGCTGCCGCCTCGCCGGGCTCAACATCGACGAGCGCCAGCTGCGCTGGGCCCGCCGCCTGCTGGGGCCCGAGCCGCCGCTCGTGGCCGGGGACGGGTGCTCGCTGCCGGTGGCGCCGGGGACGCTGGACCACGTGCTGGCGGTCGAGTGCGTGTTCCACTTCCCATCCCGCAAAGGGTTCTTCCGGGAGGCGGCGCGCGTGCTGCGGCCGGGCGGCACGCTGGCCCTGTCGGACTTCCTGCTGGCGCCCGGGGGCATGCCCAAGTTCCTGGCCCAGGTGGCCGAGCTGGGGCCGGGCGACTGGTACGGACACTCGGCTGCCCCGGTGACCTCGGCCGCGTACGAGCGGCTGGGACGGGTCATGGGCTTCGAGATGGTGGCCGACGACGACGTCACCGCCCGGACCCTGCCGACCTATGCCGCCCGCCGGCGCCTGTACCGCGAGATGGGAGCGCCGCAGGGCGTGGCCACCATCGACCGGGTCGAGCGGCTGGCCACCCAGGGGGCGTGGGAGTACCACGTGCTGGCCTTCCGGCGCCGATCGTGAACCGCTTTCTGTTCGTGGTGCCACCCATGGCGGGGCACGTCAACCCGACGCTGCCGGTGGGCCGGGAGCTGGCGGCCCGGGGCCATGAGGTGGCCTGGGCCGGCCCCGAGGAGGTGGTGGGTGAGCTGATGCCCCCGGACGCCACGTTCCTGCGCGTGCCGCTGGCCCCGGGCGTGCGCGACCACATCGCGGCCCGGGCCGACGACCTGCGGGGCGCGGCCGCGCTCAAGCACCTGGTGGGCGAGTTCCTGGTGCCGCTGGCCACGTGCATGGTCCCGGGGGTCGAGGCCGCGGTCGAACGGTTCCGGCCCGACGTGCTGGTGGTCGACCAGCAGGCGCTGGCAGGCGTGGCCGTGGCCCTGGCCCGGGACCTGCCCTGGGCGACGTCGGCCACGACCTCCGCCCTCCTCGCCGATCCCATGGAGCTGATCCCCCGGGTCAAGGAGTGGGCGGACGGGCTCCAGCGCGACGTGCTGCGGTCCGCCGGAGTCGATGCCGCGCGGGCGGCCACGGTCGACCTGCGCTTCTCGCCCGACCTGGTGCTGGTGCTCTCGACCCCCGCGTTCGTCGGGGGCGACGGCTACCCCGACCACTACGCCTTCGTGGGCCCGGCCATCGGCGGGCGTCCCGACACGACCCCGTTCCCCTGGGAATGGCTGGAGCACGGCGACCGGCACGTGCTGGTGTCGCTGGGCACGCTCAACTGGCACAACGGCGGGCGGTTCTTCGCCGCCACGGCCTCGGCCCTGGGGAGCATGGACGCCCGCGGCATCATCGTGGCGCCGCCCGACCTCGTGCCGGAGGCGCCGGCCAACGTGCTGGTCCGGCCGCGCGTGCCCCAGCTCGCCCTGCTGCCGCGGCTCGACGCGGTCGTGTGCCACGGCGGCCACAACACGGTGTGCGAGGCGCTGGCGCACGGGCTGCCCCTCGTCGTGGCACCCATTCGTGACGACCAGCCGGCCGTCGCCGCCCAGGTGGAAGCGGCGCGCGCCGGGGTGCGGGTGCGGTTCCACCGGGCCGGCCCCGACGACCTGCGGGCCGCTCTGGAGGCGGCCCTCGGCGATCCCGCGTTGCGGGCCGGGGCGGACCGGATCCGGCGATCGTTCGCCGCCGCGGGCGGGCCGCCCGAGGCCGCGGCGCGGCTGGAGCAGCTGGTGCCGGCCGTCAGCCGGCGATGAGCTCCCGGAAGCGCCGGTCGATCTCCTGCAGGGCGCGGGTCGGTGTGGCCACGTGGGCGGCCGGGTCCCAGGGACCGGCCGGGCCGTGTCGCAGCCGCCGGTCGACGGCCGCTGCCAGCCGGTGCAGGTGGAACGCCTGCCAGTAGCGCAGCCGCCCGTCCTCCAGCGGCCACGGCGCCACCTCCCGGTAGGCGGACAGGTACGCCGCCGC
Source organism: Acidimicrobiales bacterium (assembly GCA_035649455.1). Lineage (GTDB taxonomy): Bacteria > Actinomycetota > Acidimicrobiia > Acidimicrobiales > VFJN01 > ZC4RG19. Next base: position 344 of record DASRJN010000398.1, on the reverse strand, counting down.
CAGCGGCTCGCGCGCCAGGCGGAGCAGCCGGCGCTGCACGGCGTTGCCGTACAGGGCGCTGGACCAGAAGCCGACCAGGGTGGCGGCCACATCGTGCTCGGGCTCGGCCACCGTGGCCGCCGTCCAGTTCACGGGGACGCCGGGGTTCGCGTCGCCGTCGCGCAGCACGTGGACCGGGGTGAGGTCGCCGTGGCACACGACCCGGCGTCCGGCCGGCCGCTGTTCCCGGTCGAGCCAGGCCCGCTGTCGGGCGACGGTCGGGGCGATCTCTTCCCCGGGCGCGGGTGCCGTCGGGTCGCTCACCGGCGGGCCCTCGGCGACCGGCAGGGCGTGCAGGGCCGCGT
>DASRJN010000397.1:0-2701 GCA_035649455.1 Acidimicrobiales bacterium | reverse complement strand
CATCGGCGACCACGGCCGCTCCCCCTTCGACGCCCGCATCGCCACCGTGCTGTGCGGCATCGCCCTCGGCCACGGCGAGGACTGGGAGCCCATCGCCGCCCTCCTGGCCGGCACGACGACCTAGTCCAGCTCCAGCCGCGCCAGGTGAGGGCCCCCAACTCCGCCGCAGCGCCGACCCGCCGACGCAGCCGGCCCGGCCCGGCAGCGCCCACCGGGCAGACGAGGAAGCCCGGCGCTAATCCAGCTCCAGCCGCACCAGGCGAACGCCCCCAACTTCACGGCAGCGCCAAACCGCCGACGCGGCCCGCCCGGCCCAGAGGGCGGACAGCGGGCAGACGAGGGAGCCCGGCGCTAATCCAGCTCCAGCTGCACAAGGTGAGGGCACCCATCTCCGCGGCGGCGCCGACCCGCCGACGCGGCCCGCCCGGCCCGGCAGCGCCCAGCGGGCGGGCGGGGAAGCCGGGCGCTAGTCCTGCTCCAGCTGCACCAGGTGGAGGTGGTCGTCCGACTTGGTGGCGGCCGCTAGGGGCTGGCCGCAGACGGGTTGGGGCGCGGTGCCGGTGCGCTCGACCACGCCGTGCCAGGTCCCCGCGGTGCTGTCGAGGCGGACGGTCCAGCGGTCGCGTTCCTCGGCCACGATCTGGCCCACGCGGCCGTGGTCGAGCCAGTCCCAGCCGACGGCCGCGAACACCGCGCCTTCCACCACCTGCACGGCCGGATGCGGCATGGCGAGCGAGCCCCGGTAGTGGCCGGCCAGCGCCGCGGGCGGGACGCGCCGGTCGAGGATGGCGCCCAGGAGGGCATCGTCCAGCCAGGCCCAGGCCGTGCCCGACGGCAGCAGTGCCGCCGTCGGTGCGAAGCGGTGGCCGCCGAGGTGGCTGGTGCGGCGCAGGTGCACGCCGGGCCGGGGCCGGGCACCCGCGTGCAGCGCCGTGCCCAACGAGCCGCAGCAGCGGTCGCGGGCGCCATGGCTGCACACCAGCACGTCGGTGGCGGGCGCGGGGGCCAGGGATGCGAGGCCGTCGGCCAGCCGGTCGGCGGGGACGACCGTCGCGTGGCGCTCGTAGGCCCGGAACGGTCCTTCCGGCGCCATGTGGAGCACCACCAGCGCCTCACCCCGGGCCGCCCGCTCAGCGTCGGGTACCAGGGCCTGCAGCCGGGCGCCCAAGCCTTTCGCCGCCGCCACCAGGCCGGCCAGGGCCGCGTGGTCGGCGATGTCGGACGGCCACGGGAGCGGCACCTCGACCAGCAGGACCGCGGGCGCGTGCACGGCAGTGCCGAGCGGATCGGCCGCCAGCGAGCGCGCCTGGGTCGAGCAGCGCAGGTCGAGAGTCTCGGTGGTGGTCACGGGGTGGCTCGCTCTCTCGGACCGGATATCAGCCCAGCGTGTGTATCTCGGTCGGGTTCTCCAGCGCCGCCAGTCTGGCGACCCGAGCGGCCATCGCGTCGGCGTGACGCTCCATGTCCAGGATCATCACGAAGCGTCCGTCCCGGATGCCGTCCACCACGAGGTCCGCCAGCTCGTCGAGCGGCTGGACCGGCACGCCCCGCTCGCGCAGCTCCGCGACCGTCAGCGGCGGCGTCTCCCGGGGCCGCTCCCGGGCCAGCTCGGGCGGGCGGTTGCGATCGGACGTCCACAGTCCGGTGTCGAGCAAGCCTTTGCCCGACGGGTAGAAGACCGCGGCCCGCACCCGGCCGCCCTCGGCCGCCAGCTGAGCCGCGAGGCACTCGGTCACGCACGTCACCGCACACTTGGTGGCGGCGTAGACCGACGCCTGGGGCAGGGGGGCGATGGGACCGTCGGGTGAGGACGTGTTGATGACGATGCCCTCCTCGCCCGACGCCAGCATGCGGGGCACGAAGGCCTGGATGCCGTGGGCGACGCCGAAGACGTTGACCCCGAAGGTCCAGCGCCAGTCGTTGGGGGTGGTCTCCCACACCAGCCCGCCCGGCGGCCCGACGCCCGCGTTGTTGCACAACACGTGGACCGCGCCGTAGGCCGCGTACGCCGCGTCGGCCAGGGCCTCCACCGACGCGAACGAGGTCACGTCGGTCGGCACACCGATGGCGTCGGCACCCTCGTCCTTCAGCGTGGCCACCGTGGCGTCCAGGGCGGCTTCCTCCACGTCCGCCACCACGAGGCGCATGCCCTCGGCCGCGAACCGCACGGCCAGGGCCCGGCCGATGCCCCCGGCGCCGCCCGTCACCACGGCCACCTTCCCCTTCAGGTCGTCCATCGTGCTCACCCGTGGACGTCCGCGGGGGCGGGACCGATGCGCTCGACCAGCCGAGCCAGCGAGGCGGGGTCGACGCCGTAGACCTCGGCCGCAGTGCCACCCAGGATGCGGGCCGTCTCGTCCGGCGGCACGTCCCGGAACCGCTCGGCGATCCAGTGGCGGGTGTGGGGGTAGGTGCCCTCGGGGTGGGGCAGGTCGTTGCCCCACAGCAGGTTGTCGACGCCGATGGCGTGGCGGCGCTCGATCTCGTCGATGCCGGGGGTCGAGGCGGCGAAGGAGCAGTTGCGGTCGACGTACTCGCTGGGCCGCATCGACAGGTCGAGGCGGAAGGCGTCGCCGAACTTGCGGGTGTTGTGGGCGCCCTCCCACTTCTCGTTCATGCGGGTGACGATGTCGGGCACCCACCAGGCGCCGTTCTCGGCGATCGAGTAGCGCAGGCCGGGGTGGCGCTCGAACACGCCGGA
>DASRJN010000396.1:0-2911 GCA_035649455.1 Acidimicrobiales bacterium | reverse complement strand
ATCATCCAGTAGCCGGCGCCCACGGTCAGCCCGGCGGACCCGATGGCCACGTAGTAACGCTCGCCACCTTCGCCCTCGCCCGTGGCGTAGGCCCGGGTCTTGTAGGGCGACTTGTCCTTGCTGAAGCGGATATCGCGGTAGGGACGGGTGAGCTTGAGCGGGCCGAACTCGGCGGCGACGAGGTCGCTCAGCGCCTCGAACGGGGCCTTGACGTCCGCCTCGTAGCCGGCCTTGTGGTCGGTCCAGTAGGCCTTGGTGTTGTCGGCCTCGATGCCGCGGAAGAAGTCGAGCGCGGCATCGGGCCATCCCCGGAACTTCTCTGCCATGCCCGCGATGCTCTCACGATTGGATCACCACGGCAGCGTCCCGTACTCCGGGTCGCCGGGCCGGGCCTCGGTGCGCCACAGGTGGCCGTAGAGGATGCCGCTGGGGCCGTCCTCGGGCAACGTGGCCAGGTGCACGATGGCTTCGGCGCCCTGCTCGGCGGTGCGGAAGCCGCGGTGGCCGTTGAGGTCGGTGGCGCAGTAGCCGGGGTTGGCCGCGTTGACCTTGAGCGGCGTGGCCCGCAGCTCCTTGGCGTACATGGCGGTGATCATGTTGAGGGCCGTCTTGGACGACGGGTAGGGGATGGAGACGAGCTCGGCCAGCACGCCGTCCGGGTCGGACATCGACTCGATCGAGCCGACCTCGCTGGACACGTTGACGATCCGGCCCACGGGTGCCTGGCGCAGCAGGGGCAGCAGGGCGTTGGTGAGGGCCACGATGCCGAACACGTTGGTCTCGTAGACCTCGCGGAGGGCGTCGATCGGGGTCTGGCTGGGGGCCCCGACGTCCCAGCCGCCGGTGATGGCGGCGTTGTTGACGAGAATGTCAAGGCGGCCGTGCTCGTCGGCCACGACCTTGGCGGCCCGGGCGATGGAGTCGGCGTCGGTGACGTCGAGGGGCAGGTGGCGGGCGTCGATCCCTCGCGCTCGCAGGCTCTGCTCGGCCGCCCCGCCCCGCACCGGGTCGCGGGCCCCGACCAGCACGGTGCTGCCCTGGGCGCCGAGCATCCGGGCCACCTCGAAGCCGATGCCTTTGTTGGCCCCGGTCACCAGGCTGACGGTCCCGGTCAGGGCGGTGGAGGTGGTCTCGGTCATGGCCTCAGTGTGGCTCTCGTGGGGTGGCGGCGGGAGAGGCCAGCCGAACCTGGGACCGGCAGTACCACCCTGGCGGCGCGCAGGTGGGCCGGTCCCTGGGCATCCTGGGAGGGTGATCAACCGGGAGGAGCTGGCCCAGTTCCTGCGCAACCGGCGGGCCCGCCTCCGGCCGCCCGACGTGGGCCTGCCCGAGGGCCCGGGCCGGCGGACGCCCGGCCTGCGGCGCCAGGAGGTGGCCGAACTGGCGGCCATCTCGATCGACTACTACATCCGGCTGGAGCAGGCGCGGGGACCGCGGCCCTCCCGGCAGGTGCTCGGCGCCCTGGCCCGGGCCCTGCTGCTCACGGCCGACGAGCGCGCATACCTGTTCGACCTGGCGGGCGAGGCCCATCCCCCAGCGGGCGGCCCCACCCGGGAAGTCCCGGTCGCGGTGCGGAACCTCCTCGCGACGCTCACCGACACGCCCGCGTACGTGATGGACGCGAAGTACGAGGTCCTGGCCTGGAACGACCTGGCCACGGTGTTCATCTGCGACATCACGGGCGAGCCGCCCGGGCGCCGCAACGTCATCCGCTGGATGTTCACGGCCGCCGAGGCCTCCACCCACTGGGACGAGGACCAGACCCTGGCGTTCGCCCGCTCCTCGGTCGCCGACCTACGCGCCGCCGCGGCCCGCTACCCCCACGACCGCGGCGTCCAGGCCCTCGTGGCCGAGCTGCTGGCCTGCTCCCCCCGCTTCGCCACCATGTGGGCCGACCACGACGTCGAGGTCCGCCGCGCCGTCACCAAGCACATCGACCACCCGCGCCTCGGCCCGGTCGCCCTCGACTGCCAGGTCCTCCACATCCCCGACACCGACCAGCGCCTGGTCATCTACACCGCGCCCCCCGGCTCCCACCTCCACCAAGCCCTCCGCTCCTTGCGTTCCGCCCCGGTGGGCTAGCCGTCCCGCCGGCAGTCGCGCTATCCGGCCAGCGATCGGTAGGTCGCGATCAGGAGATCGGTGGCTCCGCCGCTGCCCATCTGGTTCATGACGTAGCCGAAGCCGAGCCGGTTGCGCTCGGTGATGCCGTGGGGCCCGAGCCCCCGGAAGTACCACAGATAGGCGAGCGTGACGCCGGCGAGGCCGATGATCGTGCTCCGGGCCGAGCCCGATCATGAAGTCGGCTCCGAGGGGCTCCGCGATCTCGTCGCGGAAGAACGGGGCGAGCGCGCGGCCGTCGATCCGTCGCACGACTTCGCCGACGAGATAGCCGAACGTCCCGCCGTGGTATTCGCTACGGGTGCCGGGCTGCCACGCGGGTTCCTGCTCCGCGAGCGCGGCGGTCCGCGTCTCCCAGTCCCAGCGTTTGTCGGGCGGGATCGACCCCGTCGGCTCGAAAGCCTCGTACCCCCTCGAACCCGGGCTCGACCGTTCCGTGGACAGGGATGTCGCTCATGCCGATGCGCCTCCGATTTCGAGGCTACAACGGGGTTCTGAATCGCTCGCTGCGGCGAAGCACGTGCGGCGCGGAGGCGGGGCTGCTGCCTCGGGGCCGGTTCCGGGACCTACGCTCGGCCGTCATGTCGGAGCTGGGCCCCCGCCGGAGGGCGCCGCTTGTGGGCCTCGTGGCCATCGTCGTGTTGGCGTGGACCGGATGCGGGCCGGCGGACCGCGGCGAGACCGGCCAGCCGGCCCCGATCGTGCCCACCTCGCCCGATGCGCCCCTGCTGCCCGGCGAGCTGCCGGAGGGCTTCCACGTCGAGAGTGCGTCGATGGATCCGCCCGTCGA
>DASRJN010000395.1:0-4962 GCA_035649455.1 Acidimicrobiales bacterium | reverse complement strand
CGGGAGGGCGGCGTGGTCATCATGAGCCACCCCACGCCCTGGGAGTTCCACCCGGTGCACCATCCCAGCTACATCGACTTCTTCGAGCAGGTGCTGGCCGACACCACCGACCCGGTGGAGATCGAGGCCCGCTACGAGAAGCAGTTCGCCGAGGACGAGTGGTACCGCCACCTTTACCGGACCAGCTACGCCTACCACGGCGTCCACCCCTTCTACATGTGGTACTGGGGCTGCCACGGCCTGGCGCACGCGGGCAAGGTCATCATCGTGGGGGGCGAGCCCCGCTCGGTGCGGCGGCTCGGGTTCACCGCGGCGTCGACCCTCCAGGACGCGCTGTCCATGGCCGAGGACGTGGTCGGCCGGGATGCCACCATCACCCACCTGCACAACCCGCCCTTCGTGATGGCGGACGTGAAGTAGGTCGCCATGGTCGCCCTGCCGAGCGCGGTGTCCCGCCACCTACCCAAGCTGCCGTTCCCCTTCTCGGCCCCCACGGTGCCCGGCGGGGTCGAGGTCCCCGACCGCAAGCCCCGGTCCGGCTCGAACTACGACACCGAATGGGCCCGCCGCTACCCGGCCCGGATGGCCCGCGCCGCGCTGGTCGAGGCCGTGGCCCGGCCCGCGGTCCAGGCCCTGGCCCGGCCCCAGCTCCACGGCCTCGACCGGCTCGACCCGCTGGTGGAGGCGGGTGAGCCCGTGATCTTCGCCGCCAACCACCACAGCCACGTCGACACGCCCCTGCTGGCCTGCTCGGTCCCCGAGCCCTGGCGCCACCGGCTGTTCGTCGCCGCCGCGGCTGACTACTTCTTCCGCACCCGGGTGACCAGCGTGCTGTCGGCCCTGGTCATCGGGGCCATCCCCATCGACCGCAGCCGGGTGAGCCGGCGCTCGGCCGACCGGGCCGCCGACCTGATCGACGACGGCTGGTCGATGCTGATCTTCCCCGAGGGCGGGCGCAGCCCCGACGGCTGGGGCCAGCCGTTCCGGGGCGGAGCCGCCTACCTCTCGCTGCGGTGCGGGGTGCCGGTGGTGCCGGTGCACCTCGAGGGGACCGGCCGCATCCTGCGCAAGGGACGCAAGCTGCCCACCCCGGCGACGGCCCGGGTCACCTTCGGCGCCCCGCTGGCTCCGGCCCCGGGCGACGACGCCCGGCGCTTCGGAGCCACCCTGGAGCGGGCGGTCGCCGCCTTGGCCGACGAGGCCACCACCGACTGGTGGCAGGCTCGCCGCCGGGCCCACGCCGGCGAGTCCCCCGCGCTCACCGGGCCGGACGCCCCGGCCTGGCGCCGGGCATGGGCCCTGGGCGACCCCGACCGCCGCCGCACCCGCCAGCGGCGGCGCTGGCCACCGGACTGACCCTCAGGTCCGCACCCAGCCGGGGCCGGAGCCGGTCCCGCTCGGACCGGTAGAGCCGGTCGAGATCCGGCGGGTCGACGATCGTCTCCGCTCTCACACCCTCATAGATCACCCGCGGGCCCGAAATGTCGCGCCCGAACGCCAGATCGCAGCGCGACGGCGTCTGTCCTAGGCTGCGCGCCCATGCTCTGGTTCGAGCGCGAGGTCGTGGGGGCCCTCACCGAATCCCCGGACCAGCCCCTCAGATCCTCCGTCGAATCGTTCGTCGACGGCTCGCTGCGCGACATGCCCGAGCACTTGCGCGCCGGCGTCGCGGGCGAATCGGTCCTGCTGGGCACCTACGTGGCGGCGCTGCGCCGGGCGGGAAGGCTCCCCGAGGGCGATGCCCGGGCCCTGGCCGCGCAGCTGGACCGCTGGGAGGTCAGCCGCATCGGCGTGCTGCGCCAGTACGTCCGCATGATGAAGTCGCTGGTCTACTTCGCCGAGAACGAGCTCGCCCCGGCGGGGGCCGCCTGATGGCCGACCTCGCCACCGATGTCCTGGTGGTGGGATCGGGCGCCGGCGGGGCGATCACCGCCGCCGCGCTCGCCCGCGGCGGGCGCACGGTCACCGTGGTCGAGGAGGGACCGTGGGTCGACCCCGACGCCGTCGAGCCGTTCTCGCTGCAGGAGATGGAGGCCAAGTACCGCCACCACGGCCTGGCCGCCGCCCTCGGCAACCCCGCCATCGCCTACGCCGAGGGCCGGTGCGTGGGCGGCAGCACCGAGATCAACAGTGGTCTCTACCACCGGCTCCCCGACCACCTGGTCGCCGAGTGGCGCACCGCCTACGCCATCGACGAGTTCTCCCCGGAGGCTCTCGGTGGCTACGCCGACCGGGTCGAGCACGAGCTGTCGGTGGCCCCGCTGCCCGGTGCCCCGCCGCCCTCGTCGGCCGCCCTGGAGCGGGGCGCCACCAAGCTGGGCTGGCGCAACGTCGAGTTCGCCCGGGTGTTCAGCTATGACGCGCAGGGCCGGGGCACCAAGCAGACCATGTCCCGCACGATGATCCCGCAGGCCCGGGCCGCGGGTGCCCGCATCATCCCCGACTGCCGGGTGCTGAGGCTGCTGCGCCAGGGCGACCGCATCGTCGGCGCGCGCTGCCGTCGCACCCATTCCGGCGGCGGGGTCGAGCGGATGACCATCCACGCCGACCAGGTCTTCGTGTGCGGCGGCGCCATCCACAGTCCGGCGCTGCTCCAGCGCAGTGGCATCTGGCGCAACGTGGGCAACGGACTCAAGATGCACCCGACGATCAAGCTCGCGGCCCGCTTCCCTCACCCCGTCGACCACGGTGACGTCCCCACCCACCGCATCACCGAGTTCTCGCCCTTCGTGGCCATCGGGGGCTCGGCCAACCGCAAGGGCCACGTCGCCATGGCGCTGGCCGACACGGGCGCCCCCTTCGCCGAGGCGCTGGCCGACTGGGAGAACATCTCCGTCTACTACGCGGCGATCCGCAGCGACGGCAGCGGCCGCGTCGCCGCGCTCCGGGGCGTGCGCTCACCCCTCGTGACCTACTCGCTGACCGAGGCCGACGTCAGCCGGCTCGCCCGGGGCCTGGTGCACCTGGGCGAGCTGCTCCTGGCCGGAGGGGCCACCGAGCTGCACCCCTCGGTCGTCGGCGGCACCGTCGTGCGGCGCCTCGACGAGCTGGGCGGCTGGTGGGACCAGGTCACCCGGGCCCGCGCCAACCTCATGACCGTGCACCTCACCTCGTCGGTCCGCATGGGCGAGCACCGCGCCCGCACCGGCGCCGACAGCTTCGGCCGGGTGTGGGGCTACAGCAACCTCCGGGTCAACGACGCCTCGCTCATCCCCGACGCCCCGGGTGTCAACCCCCAGGCCGCGATCATGGCCATCGCGACCCGCAACTGCGACCACTTCCTGGACGTCACGTGACCGACAGCATCCCCGACCCTGCCGGCGTCCCCACCGGTCCCGCGGCCGCCACCGTGGTGGTGACGGGCGCTTCGGGCTGGCTGGGCCAGAACCTGGTCCGAGCCCTGGCCGCCGAGCGGGAACGGGTCCGCTGCCTGGTGCCGAGCGACGACCAGGCGTCCCCGCTGGCGTTGATCTCTCCCACGGTCGAGGTGGTGGTGGGCGACGTGCGCGACCCGGCCACCGCCGACCGGCTCTTCGACGGCGTGGGGGCCGAGGCCGCCGTGTTCCACGCGGCCGCCGTCATCCATCCCACCCGGTCGACCCGCGAGTTCTTCGACGTCAACGTGGGCGGCACCCAGAACGTGCTCGACCGGGCCCGGCGCAGCGGCGCGGCGCGGTTCGTCCACGTCTCGTCCAACTCGCCCTTCGGCGTCAACGCCTCGCCCGACGAGGTGTTCACCGAGGACTCGCCCTACGCCCCCTACCTGGGCTACGGCCAGTCCAAGTACGAGGCCGAGCAGCTGGTGCAGCGGGCGCACGACCGGGGGGACGTGCCCACCGTCATGGTGCGGGCCCCGTGGTTCTACGGGCCCTACCAGCCGTCCCGCCTGAGCCAGTTCTTCCGCACCATCCGGCGCGGCCGGTTCCCGCTGGTGGGCGACGGCACGCAGCGCCGCTCGATGGCCTACACCGGCAACCTGGTCCAGGGCCTGCTGCGGGCCGAGGTGGCCGACAAGGCGCCGGGCAATGCCTACTGGGTGGCCGACGCCCGCCCGTACGAGCTGCGGGAGGTCCTGGCCACCGTGCGCCGGGCGCTGGCGGCCGAGGGCCTGCCCACGTCGGGGCCCGAGACGCTGCGCCTGCCCCGGGCCGCGGCCCGGCTGGCCGAGCAGCTGGACCGGCTGGCCCAGGCGCGGGGCCGCTACCTCCAGCCGCTGCACGTGCTCGGCGAGCTCAACCACACCATCGCCTGCGACGTCTCCCGGGCCCGGGCCGAGCTGGGCTACGAGCCCACGGTCGAGCTGGAAGAGGGCATGCGGGCCAGCATCCGCTGGTGCCTCGACCACGGGGAGCAGCTCTGATGGCCCGGACTGTCCTCATCACCGGGGGCAGCGGCTACTTCGGGTCGATCCTGGCCGAGCGTGCGCTCGCGGCGGGCGACCGGGTCCGCATCTTCGACCTCAACCCGCCCCAACCCGCGGCCGAGGGCGCGGACCGCCAGGAGTACGTGGCGGGCGACGTGCGCGACCTGGCCGCCCTGCGCGACGCCACCGAGGGCGTCGACGTGGTGCTCAACAACGTGGCCCAGGTGCCCCTGGCCAAGGATCGCGACCTGTTCTGGTCGGTGAACGTGGCGGGCACGGCCAACGTGCTGGTGGCGGCACGCGACCGCGGCGTGGCCAAGGTGGTGCACACCTCCTCCAGCGCCATCTTCGGCGTCCCCGAGTCCAACCCGGTCACCGAGGACACGCCCGGCCGCCCGCTGGAGGCCTACGGGCGGGCCAAGCTCGAGTCCGAGCACCTGTGCCACGACGCCGCGGCGGGTGGGCTGGACGTGACCATCGTGCGACCCCGGACCATCCTGGGTCACGGCCGGCTGGGCATCATCGCCGTACTCTTCGAGTTCGTGGCCGAGGGTGCGCCCGTCTACGTGCTGGGCCGGGGCGAGAACCGCTACCAGTTC
>DASRJN010000394.1:0-23720 GCA_035649455.1 Acidimicrobiales bacterium | reverse complement strand
AGCGCGTTGAGGCCCTTCTCGGTGGTGAGGGCGACGCGCAGCTCGCGCCAGTCCACCGTGATGGCCTGCGGCTCGGCGCCCCGGCCGTAGAGCACGGCGGGCACCTTGCCGGTGGCCCGCAAGCGGCGGGATGCGGACGTGCCGGTGGAGCGGCCGAGCTCGGCCACCAGGGTGATGTCGTCAGCCATCGGGATCTCCTACTTCTGACGTCGCGCCGGAGCGCATCGAATGTGGGGACGGGACAGCCTATCGGCGGCCCGTGGTCCCCGGGCAAGCCGCCTGACGGTGCTGACGGCGGTCAGCTCTCGTTGGCCCCGCCGAAGATCTCGCTCACCGACGTGTCCTCGAACACGGCGTCGATGGCGTCGGCGATGATCTGGGCCACCGACAGCACCTCGATCTTGTCGATCTGCTTCTCCGGCGGCAGCGGCAGGGTGTTGGTGACGACCACCTTGGTGATGACCGAGTTCTTGATGCGGTCGATCGCCGGGCCGGAGAGCACGCCGTGGGTGGCGGCCGCGCACACCTGGCTGGCGCCCTGCTCCACCAGCTGCTCGGCCGCGGCCACCAGGGTGCCGCCGGTGTCGATCATGTCGTCGACCAGGACGCAGGTACGGCCCTGGACGTTGCCGACGACCTCCTTGGCCTCGACCGAGTTGATCGCCCCCTTGACCCGGCGCTTGTGCACGATGGCGAGGTCGGCGTGGAGGACGTTGGCGTAGCGCTCGGCCGACTTGACCCGCCCGGCGTCGGGCGACACCACCACGATGTCGTCGCCCATGTGCTCCCGCAGGTAGTCGACCAGCACCGGCATGGCGGTGAGGTGGTCGAACGGGTTGTCGATGAACCCCTGGATCTGGCCGCTGTGGAGGTCGACCGACAGCAGCCGCCCGGCCCCGGCCGCGGTGAACACGTTGGCGACGAGCTTGGCGGTGATGGGCTCGCGGGGCTCGGCCTTTCGGTCCTGTCGCCCGTAGCCGTAGAAGGGCATGACCGCCGTGATGCGCTTGGCCGAGGCGCGCTTGGCCGCGTCCACCATCTCCAGGTGCTCCCAGATGGCGTCGTTGATCGACATGTGGCCGCTGGCGCCGTGGCTCTGGATGATGAAGACGTCCATGCCCCGCACGGACTCACCGAAGCGGCAGTGGATCTCGCCGTTGGAGAAGTTCTCGATGTGGGCCTCACCCAGCTCGACGCCCAGGCAGCCTGCGATCTCCTCGGCCAACGGGAGGTTGGCCCGGCCGGACACGAGGTGCAGCTTCTTCTTGGTGACGAGCTCCATGGATCCTCTTCCCGGCTCCCGGTGGCGGGTGCCTATCCGGTCCCTCCAGTGTAGAACGGCCCTGTTCGGACCCCGGAACCGACCCGGGCCCCCGGCTCTAGCACCGCGAACGGTCCTACGACCGCGTCGTCGCCGATCTCCGCGTGGGCGGCCACGGTCTCGCTGACGCTGGACCGCTCGCCCACCCGGGTGTCGCTGAGCCGGGCGGACGGGCCGATCTCGCTGCCGGCACCGACCGTGGTGGCGCCCCCCAGGATCGTGCCGGGGAACAGCGTCACGTCGGGCGCCAGGACCACCGTCACGTCGACGTAGGTGGCGGACGGGTCGACGATGGTGACGCCGGCCTGCATCCACGCCTCGTTGGTGCGGCGGCGCAGCTCGGCTTCCGCCACCGCCAGCTGGGCCCGGTCGTTGACGCCCTGGGTCTCGTCGGCGTCCTCGACCACCAGCGACACCACCGAGTGGCCGGCCGCAGCCAGCACCTCGACCACGTCGGTCACATACAGCTCACCCTGGGAGTTGTCCGGCGTGATGCGGCGCAACGCCGGTGCCAGCAAGCCCCGCCGGAACACGTAGATCGAGGTGTTGATCTCATCGATGTCCAGCTCCGGCGCGGAGGCGTCGCGGTGCTCGACGATGCGGCGCACCCGGCCGTCCTTGTCCCGGACGACGCGGCCGTAGCCCGTCGGATCGTCGGGGCGGGCGGTGAGCAGGGTGCACGCGGCCCCCGACAGGCGGTGTTCCATGACCAGGGCGGCCAGGGTCTCGGCCCGCACCAGCGGAGTGTCGCCGGGCACCACCATGACGTCGCCCTCATCGGCGTCGTCGTCGTCCGGCAGGCCGGTGAGGCCCACCGCGACTGCGTCACCGGTGCCCCGCTGCACCCGCTGCTCGACGAACTCGAGGGGGACGGGGCCCGGCTCCTGCTGGAGGGTCTTGATCACCCGCTCGGCGGCGTAGCCGACGACGACGACCGCCCGATCGGCCCCCGATCCGGCCACCGCATCGAGCACGTAGCGCACCAGAGGGCGGCCGCACAGGCGGTGGAGGGGCTTGGGCCGGGCCGAGCGCATGCGCGTGCCCTGCCCTGCCGCGAGAACGATGGCCGAGAGAGGACGCTCGCTCATGACACCGTTGTAGCGCCCGCGCGGGCCAACCGCGCGCTACCCACCGTTCATCCCCGCGCCGCTACCGAGCGCGTTCAGAGCGGCCCGATGGACCCGGCCGTTCGAGAACAGGGCGGGCCCGCCACCGTAGATGTCCCAGGCTCCGCCGAGGTCGCTGAACGCCCCGCCCGCCTCGGTCACGATGGCCGCCAGGGCGGCGAAGTCCCAGGGTCCGCCGCCCAGCTGCACGCAGGCGTCGGCCCGCCCGTCGGCCACGAACAGGGCCCCGTGCTCGAGGGGCGGGACCCAGGTCGCGCCCGCCACGCCGAGGCGCTCGGCCTCGGCCCGGCGCCGGGGGTCGAGCGCCTCGATCGGAGGGATGGCGCTGTAGCGTCCCCCCTCCAGGCTCCCGGCGTCGCTCACCCGCACCGCGACGGCCCGGCCGGTGCCGTCCGCCCGCCAGGCGCCGCGGCCCCGGGCCGCCCAGTAGCGGCGCCCGCCCACGGGAGACGTGCACACGCCCAGGACCACCTCGCCGCCGACCTCCAATGCGATCTCGGTGGCCCACCCGGGGCGGCCGGCCACGAACAGGACGGTCCCGTCGATGCCGTCCAGGATCCAGCGCCGGCCGGCAGGCCCGGCCTCGCCGATCTCCTCGCCCAGCACGCCGTCGCCCGGGCGCTCCTCGGCCAAGATGGCGCGGATGCGGCGCTCGACCGCCAGGTCGGCCGCGGAGACAGGGCTCCCGTCGGCCTTGAGCTCGTGGGCGACCGCGTCGCCGGTGAAGGCAGCCGCGCTGATCTCGTCGGCCGCATCGGCAAGGCGCAGCGCCAGGGCGAGGTCGTCGTCGAGGCCCGGGCTCAGCACTGAGCCGACGGCTCCTGACCCGTGATGCCGATCACCACACAGGCCGAGCCCTCCACGTCGAACGACGAGGTCGCGCCGGTGAGCAGCCACATGTCGACGTCGGTGTGGACCCGCACGGTCACCGCGTCGGCCTGGGTGAACACCTCGGCGTTCGTCCCGCAGTCGAAGTCGGAGTGCGCCAGCATGGCGCAAGCCCGCGTGTGCGCCAGCTCGGGGTCGAGCAGCTGGGGGCTGTGGGTGCGGATGGCCTCCTCGTCGAGGGCCTGGGCGCCGGCGCGGGCCGCGGCGTCGGCCGCGTTGCGCGCCTCGCGGTAGGCCACCAGCGTGCGGCCGCCGTCGAGCACCAGCCCGCAGGTGAAGATCAGCACCACCGCGAAGATCACCACGAAGGCGGTGACGACCCCCTCGTCCCGGTCCCGCCGAGCGCGCCACGCCCGCATCACAGACTCCGGTAGGGATCGATCGGCTCCCACGCCACCTCGGTGAGCGTGACCGTGGCCCCGACGCCGATGAAGTTGAGGTCGCTGGTGTTGACCTGACAGGTCACGGTGACCTGAAGGTCCGCACCCCGCACGAAGCCGTCCGGCGGGGGCGGCGGCTGGTCCGGCCGCGGGTTCGGCGGGAACGCCTCGACATCCACCGTGGGGGCCCCATCGTTGCCGATGCAATGCAGGCGCTCACCGCGCACGGTGTCCTCGGCGGCGGCCTGGGCCTGGACCTGGGCGGTGGCGAGGTTGGTCTGGAGCGACGCGGCCCGGGCCGCATCGTTGGCGGCGCCGACCACGTCGCTGCGGGCGTCGGTCAGCCGGCCTGCGAGGATCAGCAGGTAGAGGAACGACACCAGGATCGGCAGCACGATCACCAGCTCGGTGGTGATCGTGCCCCGGTCGCCGGGGGTGCGGAGCGGCGGCCGGGCGCGGGTCATGGCGTCGGCGGCGGGTCGTTGGTGTCGGTGGGCACGTCGTCGGCCGGCCGGAACCGCTCGACCGCGGTCTCGGCGATCTCCTGCACATGGAAGCTGACGTTGGCGCCCGGGAACACGAAGACGCGGATCACGTCGCCCTCGACCCGCATCTCGGCCATCTCGCGGTTGTCCACCAGCCGGCCGTTGACGCTCTTGTTCTGCAGCAAGGTGGGTGCGAGCTCAGCGAGCATCTGTTCGGCCTGCAGCTTCCCGGCGGCCACGCTCTCATCGGTTCCCCCCACCGCCGCAGTGCGGGCTCCGTCCTGGGCCGCGGCACTGGCCAGGGCGACCGCGTGGAAGTACAGGCCACCCTGGATGATCATCATGATCAGGAACAGGAACGCGGGGGTGGCGATCACCAGCTCGGTGGTCACCGCTCCCGCGTCGCCGCGCAACCGGCGGCGCATCGTCAGGGCTGGCGCTCGAGGCTGGTCACGACCTCGTTCTGCCGGCCCCGGATCGCAGGGACGATCGCCACGAGCGCGGCGATGGCGGCGGCGGCCAGGACGCCGGTTATGAGCATGGTCTCGACCGTGATGCCCCGATCGTCCTCGCGGGCCTGCTGGAGCCGGGACCACTGCAGTTGGATGTACGGGATGAGAATGTCGAGCATGTTCTCTCCTTGGTGGTGGACCTAGACCGTGTTGACGATGGCGTAGCCGGCCGGGAAGCCGACGAGGATGAGGAAGCCCAGGAAGAGCAGGACCACGGGCACGGCCATCTTCTCCGTGCTCGACTGGGCCTTGGCTTCGGCCTCCGCGAGCGCGTGATCGCGTAGCGAGCTGGCCTTCACGGCCAGGGATTCCCGGACCTTGGCGCCCTCGGTGCCGGCGAGCGACAGGCTGGAAGACAGCTCCTCCAACTCGCTCACGCCGAGCTCGCTGCCCAGCCGGGCCAGCACCGCCCACGGCGTCTCGCCGGTGAGCGCCGTGACCTCCAGTGCGTTGTGCAGCTGGGCGAAGGCCCAGCCCCGCCCGATGGCGGCGGCGTCCCGCAGCGCGCTCTCGACCCCGGCGCCACCTGCGAGCGAGATGACCACCAGGTCGAGGAACGACCCCAGCGCGTGCTTGAAGGCGTCGCGGCGCTCGGTGGCCTCCTGGCGCAGGGCGACGTCGGGGACGAAGAAGAAGAACACGGCGAGCGCCACCGAAGCCCCGACGGGGAAGTAGACGGAGATGCCGACCCCCCGAAGCGACGCCACGAGGCCGATCAGCAGCGGCATCGAGAAGCCGAACAGGGTGCAGAGCACCTTCTGGGCCACGTGCTGCTCGAGCGACCGGCCCACCAGCCGCAGGTCGGCCTCGACCGATTTCATGTCGAAGCCGAGGCTGCGCATCAGGCGGGCCACGGATGGCCCGATGGTGCGGCCCAGCAGGTTGGTCATGCGCTCGCCCTGCACGTCCGCGGGCAGGCTGGCCAGCGTGTTGCGGCGCTGCAGCCGGTCGATGGCGGCCTGGAGCGGGGGCGGCGAGGGGAACAGCAGCCGCCAGGACGCGAGCAGGCCCGCGCCGAACGCGGCCCCCAGCACTATGGGAAGGATCACCGCGTCGTGCCCTCCGTGCGCAGGAAGCGCTCCTCGTCCTGGTAGTCGAAGGCGCGGGACAGCCAGACGAAGCTGCAGGCGAAGCACAGCCCCACGAGCCCCAGCGCCACCTGCCCGAACAGCGTGCCGTAGGGCTCGAGGTAGTTCCGGTTCATGATCAGGAGCAGCGCGGCGAACCCGGTCGTGAAGACGGTGATGACCTTGACCGCGGTCTGGACCCGGGCGCGGCTGGCGTCGATGCGGAGCTGCATGTTGACGTTGGCCCGGGCCGAGGTGGCCAGGCGGCCCAGCAGATCGCCCAGCCGCTTCGGGCTCTTGTCGGCGGCCAGGATGAGCGCGGCCACCACGAGGTCGCCCGTCGGCTGGTCGAGATCGTCCGCGAACTCGCGCAGCGACGGCGCCAGCCGCTCCCGTTCGAGCCGGGCTGCGAGGCGGACGACCTCACGCCGGATCGGCATGGGGGCGACGGCCGCAGTGGCGATGATCGACTGCTCGAGGCCACCGGATCCGGCCATGGTGTCGCGGAGCATCTCGGCCCAGGCGGCGATGGCCTCGGTGCGGTCCAGCCGCTCGCGCCGGGCCACCCCGCCACCGAGGAGGCTGGGGCCCATGAAGCCGGCGATGCCGGCCCACGCGGCCGCCATCGGCCACCAGGTCAGGGCGCCGATGATCACGGCCGCCCCCACCCCGAGCGCGAGGCGCAGCGTGAAGTTCTCGACCAGCTGCGACACGTCGACCTGCGAGGACAGCCGGCTGGGCCGGACCTCGCCCGGCTCGACCGGACGCAGGGCGACCGCAGCCGTCACGATGCCGACGGCGACGAGCGCGCCCAGCAGGGCCACGACAGGGATCATGTTGACCAGGGCACCCAGCGCCCGCCTCCAACCCGCCCGGCGAACGGATACTTACGCGGGCCGAACTTAGTGGACGTCGCGGCGGCACCGCGCGCGCCCCCGGCGGGTTCAGCCGGCGCCGGCGCCGAGGTAGACGTTGAGCTTGCCCAGCCCGCCTCCGGGGGCCAGGCCAAGGCCCACCACCGTGGGCGTCCACGTGCCGCCCGCCTGTGCCGCGGCACCGGTGAGGGCGTCGACCGCGGCGGTGGTCCCGTGGTGGCGGGCCGCCAGGCCCCGGACCAGCGCCAGCATGGCCTCGGGCCCGAGGCCCAGGGCCCGGGCCGGGAGATGCACCGACAGGAGGACGTCGCCGTCGGGGCCGACCTCGCAGCACAGGAAGACGCGACGGTGCCCACTCAGCGCGGCACCGCAGTCGGCCAGCTCGTCCAGCAGGTCGGCGGCCGAGGCGTCGAAGCGGCCGGCCACCACCGACAGCGAGGCGGCGTTGGCGCGCGCCCCGGTGCGGAAGTACAGCTTGTGGCGCAGCCGCCCGCCTGCGCCCGCCTCGGCCGTGGCGAAGTGCGGGACCAGGAACGGCAGGCCTTCCACCCGCTCGGCCAGCGCGGCGACTTCCGGCCAGCGGTCGCCCAGGCGCGCCAGCGCCGCGGGATCGAGGCCGAGGTTGCCGTACACCTTGAGGCCGGCCGGCGCCGCGGGCGGATCGGCGCGGTGCACCAGCCCGAACGTGGTGGCGAAGCGGGTGCGGGCCGGGACCGCCGGAGGGTCCGGGAACAGCACGTCCACGAAGCAGCCCAGCTCACAGGCCGCGCCCGCCGCACAGGCGGGCAGCTCGGCGGCGAGCTGGTCCAGCACCCGCCGCTGCGCCGCCAGCCGCGGCCCGAAGAAAGGCATGCTCGTGGCGGCCTCGGTCACATAGCGCAGCGCCGGCTCGGCCCGGCCGCCTCCCCCGGTGACGCTCGCCTCGAAGGGGACGCCCGAGGGCGTGATGGCGCTGACCCGGCGGCCGTCGGCGGTGCGGGGCACCGTGTAGCCGGCGGCCGCCACCGCGAACGTCGCGCGCACCGCGGCCGCGTCGCACCCGGGCACGAGGCGGGGCACCAGCCCCTCCAGGAAGGCGCCTACGGACTCCACGAGGGGGGCTAGTTCCACCACCCGTCCGGGCGCAGCAGGACACGCGAGTCGAACCCGACCTCGGCCATGTCGGCCTGAGTGGTGTCGCGCAGCGGCGAGCCCGGGATGGCCCGCTTGTCGGGCCCGGGGAAGAACACCTCGTTGGACATGATGAGCGGGCCCTCGGCCCCCACGATCTCCCGGACCGAGGTGATGTAGCGGCGCATGCCCCCTTCGCCGCCGCCCGACGACGTGCCGATGTGCACGACGAAGTTGATGGCGTTGGCCACCATGAGGTTGGTGGCCTCGAGGTTCAACCGCTCGGGCGCCTGGATGGCGTACATGGCCAGCTTGCCGAAGGCTCCCAGCGACGAGTTGGCGTGCACCGTGCACATCGAGCCGTCGTTGCCCTGGCTCATGGCGTTCAGCATGGGGATGACCTCGTGCCCCCGCACCTCGCCCACGATCACGCGGTCCGGGTTCATGCGCAGGCCCCAACGGACGAGGGTGGCCAGGTCGATCTCGCCCTCGCCTTCGACGTTCTCCTCGCGGGCCTCCAGCGCCACCACGTCGGGGTGGAGGTCGGGGTAGCGATCGAGGCCGAGCTCGAGGTTGTCCTCGATAGTGACGATCCGCTCCTCCGGGCTGACCTCGTTCAGCATGGCCCGCATCAGCGTGGTCTTGCCGGCGTCGACGCCCCCGCACACGATGAAGTTCTTGCGGGCCCGCACCGCGGCGGACAGGAACTCGCGCAGCGCCAGGTCGATCGAGCCCAGCCGCACCAGGTCGTCAAGGAACACCTTGGGGAAGCGGTGGCGCCGGATGGCGACGCACGGCTTGGACGTCACCGCCATGACCGCGAACAGCCGGCTCCCGTCGGGGAGCTGCAGGTTGAGCGAGGGGGAGCCGTTGTCGAAGCGGCGCTCGGTGAGGCCGACCCGCGCCGCGGTCATGCGCAGCGTGTCGACCAGCTCCTCGTCGCTCTCGGCAATGGGCGGGGCCCGGTGCTTGCTGCCGTCGGCACGCGTGACCCACACGTCCGCGTGCCCGTTGGCGTCGATGTTCTCGATCGAGTGGTCGTCCAGCAGGCGCTGCAGGGATCCCAGCCCGAACAGGGCGTCGTGGATGGCCTGTGCCAGCGCGCTCTCTTCCTCGAACGGCAGCGGCTCCTGGCCCGCCTCGAGCTGCTCTTTGGCGTAGAGCTCGAGGCGCCGGTTGATGAGCTGGCGGCCGAACTGGCGCTGGTCCGCCGGGGACATGCGGGGCCGGTCGGCCAGCTCGTCGGCGCGCAACCGCTCGGTGAGCTCATCCGCCACCTCCCGCCTGAACGACCGGACCAGGACCTTGTCGGCCACGGTCACGCCGGGCTCTCGTCGTCACGGCGGAAGTGCCGTGGGCTGGACTTGCGGCCGTTGCTGCGGTCGCCGTTGGCATGGCCGCCGCCGTTGGTCCAGGGCTGGGACGGCCACTGGACGGGCCGGGGCGCGTCGTCCCCGCCGTGACCGCTGCCGTAGGCCGGGAGCGGGCCCTCGTTCGGAGGTGGCGGCTGCGGCAGCGGGGGCGGCTGGTACACCGGCGCCGCCTGCGGTGCTGGGCGGTGCTGCGGGGCGGGCTCGCGGGTGGCCGGCGGCTCGTAGTACGACGGCTCGTACGCGGGCCGGTCCCCGCCGGGAGGCGGAGGCGGCGGGGGCGGTGGCGGTGGGGCCTCGACCAGGCCGGGGAACGGCGCGGCGGGACCGGCGGCTGCGAGCGCGCCGTCGTTCGCCTGCGGGCCCAACCAGGCGGCGAGGCCCTCGGCCACCGAGCGGGCGTCGCGGAGCAGGCGGGACCGGCGCAGCACCCGCAGGGCGTGGGGGTGGCCCAGCGTCAAGGCCTCGGCCGCCCGGTCGTCGGCCGGGATGGTGCCGAGGGGCGTCGCCCCGACCACTTCGGCCACGTTGGCCACGCCGTAGGGCTTGTCCCCCACCACCAGCAGGGACACCGCCCGCGCCTTCACCGAGGACAGGCGGGCTGCCAGGTGGTGGATCTCGCTCACCAGCGGCCGGGTCACGACCACCAGCAGGTCGGCATCCACCGCGAACTCGTAGGCCGGCGAGGACGGGTCGAGGCGGCCGCAGTCGACCAGTACGTCGGCCTCCACGTCGGCCAGCACCTTGGGCAGCCCGTAGCGCAGCGCGCCCAGCGCGGCCGTGGCCTGGTCCGCACCCACCGGGGCCACCAGGATGCGCCGCTCGGGCCCGTCCGACCCCGACGCGGACGGCAGCGGCTGGGTGTGGGCCAGGTAGGTGTCCACCCGCAGGTCTCGCCGGCCCGTGGCCGCGAGGGTGACCAGTCCCGGCTCCGGAGCCAGCTCGAAGCGCACGACCAGGTCTCCGCCGGCCGGGTCCAGCTCGGCGATGTGCAGGGCGCGCGGCGCGGGCCAGCTCGCGGCCAGGGCGGCGACGGTGGTGGTGACTCCGGGAGAGGACTTCGCCGAGGCGAAGGCGATGACACCCACGGGCGGGGACGGCTCCTACGCTCAGGTCTTGGACAGGGTGATCTGGTCTCGGGCCTTGGCTGCGATGATCTCGGGCAGGGCGTCCTCGTCGACCGAGATGCTCACCGAGACCTGGCCGCCCTCGGCGTCGTCGACGCCCATCACCCGGGCCTCCCCGATGGCGACGGCCGGCACGTCCTCGGTGCTGTTCCCGGCGCTGCGGAAGACCGTCACGTGGTCGCCACGCTCGAGGTCGGGCACGTCGGACGCGGCGAGCGGGAGGGCGACCACCGCGCTGCTGTCGTCGGTGGAGTCCGGGCTGCCGACCGCGTCGCTCACCAGCAGCATGCCGGGCAGCAGCTCGACGGCCGCGGTCTGCCCGATGACGTCGTCGCGGAGCGATGCGGCGAGCGGGGTGATGCCCGGGTCGGCGGAGATGCGGACGACCTTGAGGTCCTCGGCGGTGAACGTCTGGCCCGCCTCGACGGGGCGGGCCACCACGATGACCGGCGTGCGGTCGCCGGCGTTGAGCCACAGCACGACGAAGGCGAGCGCCGAGCCGGCGGTCAGCAGGACGGCGAGCAGGGCCAGGGACCAGCGCCGCTGGCGCCGGCCGCCGGGCACTAGCGTGGGGCCGCCGCGGTCGACCGCGGGCTGGCGCGGCGGGAGGGTGGTCTGGGCCATGGAGGCAAACTCCTGCTAGTCGCGTTCGTCGACGGCCCGCCAGGGGAGGCCGCCGGGCCCGTCCGGTGACGCCACCTCGTCGTCGGGGCTGTCGCCCCCGCCGTCGGAGGAGGCCAGGACGGGCTGCTCGGGCGAGACGGGTCCGACGCCCAACGGCCCGTCGGGGAGGAGCATCATGCCGCTGTGCGGGTCGGGCATCGGCGTGCCGGCCCGGTCGCTCCCCACTGCGCCGCCGACCGCGTCGCCGGCCAGGACCACCCGGCCATGCCCGGCGCCGTCATCGATCAGCACCATGCCACCGTCGATGATGCGCGACGAACCGTCGGGCGCGGGCGGTGCCGGCGGCGGAGGCGGCGGCGCCTCGGACGCGGGAGGGGCGGCCGGCGGGGCCAGGCCGACCGCGTCGGCGGGCATGTCGAGGCGCCAGCCGGCGTAGATGAGGTCGGGATCGGTCAGGCAGGTGCCGTCGGCCTGGGGGCGGCCCTGGTTGAGCTGGAAGATCTCCTGCCAGCGGAACGGGTCGCCGAGATGGCGCTCGGCGATGTCCCACAGGGTGTCCCGCCGCTGCACCTCATAGACCGGCGCCGCCGCCGCGGGCGCGACCGTGCCGCTGCCGTCGCGGCTGTCCTGGCGCGCCAGGTCGTCGTCGAGCACGACGGAGGTGACCGGCTGGAGCGACGGGACGAGGGGGGCCGAGCGCTCGGGCGCCGGGCCCGAGCTGCCCCGGGTGGCGATGAGCGCCCCCAGCAGGGCGACCGTGGCGATGAGGCGGGCCGCGCCCCGTTGCACGCCGCCCGCCAGGGGTACGTCACAGGCCTTGCGCCCCCGGGCGTACGCGATCGCCTCGACGATCAGCGAGACCAGCAGCTCGGTCCACACCAGCCAGACCACCAGGGCCAGGCCCTTCACCAGGAACGACTCGGGGATGTAGGTGTCCCGCAGGGCGTCGCCGATCTCGGACAGGCTCGGCATCTCGGCCGGCAGCGGCGAGCCCACCCAGGTCACGAGGGCGATGGGCACCCCGACCACGAGGACGACGAGGCCCACGAGCGCGAGGAAGCCCCGCCCCACATCGGATGCCCGGTGGGCGGCAGGTCGCTGGCTCACGTGGACAGTCATCGGCGTCCCACCTGCGCGATCAGTCGTGGTCGTCTGGGCAGCCCGGCGTCTCCTTGCACCCCGGCGGTGGTGGCGCGACCCCGATCCCAGACGGTGCCGGCGTCACCGCTCCCCATGATGGCGCATCACGCGGGGCCCGCGGACGCGGCCCCCTCGGCGACCGGTTGCGCCTCGGGGTCGCCGGCCGAAGCCTCGGCCGGTGGCGTCACCGAGACGCGATCGCAGCGGCTGCCGTTGCCCTCGGCGAGCTCGGCGCGGCCGCCGGGCTCGACCGTCTCGGTGCGGTCCGGTCGCTGCGCCACGGCCTCGACGGAGGGCCAGGCGTCGTAGTACTGGACCACCCCGGCGGCCGACTTGTAGAGCCCCGGCGTGTCCACGCCGTCGCAGTCCCAGTCGCCCAGGACGAGCTGGTCGCCGGGCTCGCCCAGCTGGAGCTGCTGGCGCCGGCCGGCGAGGTCGATGGTGAGGACCATCAGGTTGCCCGCGCCGGTCACCGGCTGGAGCTGGTAGATCCCCTGCACCACGCAGCCGTCGCCGTCCACGTCCCCCTCCACCAGGTTCCCGCCCGGCGAGACCGCCAGCGCGTCCTGCTCGGCGCAGTCGTCCTCGCCCCAGCCCAGCGGGCCCCGGACCAGGAACAGCAGACCCGCGGCCACCAGGCCCACGATGGCGACGGCCCACGGCAGGCGCCGGCGGCGCGGGGCCGCCGGCTCGGGCCGGGGCGGGCGGGGCCCGAAGGTGCGGGTGGCGCCCGTGGCCGGGTCCACGTCGGGGGGCGCGGGGCCGGTGGCCGGGCCGGGCAGGACGACCGCGTCCGGCGGCGCCGCGCCGCGCAGCGCCCGGGCGAACGCGTCCGCCGTGGCGAAGCGCTGCTCCGGGTCGCGGTGCATGGCCTGCTCGACCACCATGGCCAGCGGCGGCGGCACGTCCGGCACGGTGGCGAGCGGCTGGTGCACGCCCTGGTCCGCGGCCCGGATGACGGCGAGCGGGGCCGGGCCGGTGTACGGGGGCGCCCCGGCCAGGGCCTGATAGCAGACGATGCCGAGCGAGTAGACGTCGGCGCGGGGATCGGGCTGGGCCCCCTCGAGCAGCTCGGGGGCCACGTACTCGGCGGTGCCGCTGGCCTGGTCGCTGGTCATCTGGCCCAGCGTCCGCGCCACGCCGAAGTCGCTGAGCAGCGGCTCGCCGTCCGAGGTGAACATGACGTTGGCCGGCTTGACGTCCCCGTGCAGCACCCCGCGGCGATGGGCCGAGGCCAGCGCGTCGGCCACCGGCGCCGCCACCGCCACCACCTCGCCCGGCGCCAGCCGGGCCCGCTCGGCCAGCAGGTCCTCCAGCGACCCGCCCGGCGCGAACTGCATCGCCAGCGCCACGCCATCGCCGTCGTGCACCACCTCCAGGACCCGCACGATGTGGGGGTGGTCCAGCTCGGTGAGCAGCGTGGCCTCCCGGCGGATGCGGGCGAGGTCGACCGCGCCGCTGCCCGCCCGCAGTCGCTTGAGGGCGACGACCCGGTTGACCGGGCCCGACCGGTGGGCCTTCCACACGGTCCCGGCCGCGCCCGCGCCGATCTGGCGCTCGAGCTCGTAGTCGCCGACGCTGACCATCCCGGTGTTTCTACCGCGGATCACCGCGGGGCCCCGACCGCGCAAACGGCCCGGAGGCGCCTACGTTCTGTCGCCAAGTCTGGGCCGAGACAGGGGGCCACCACCCATGCCGACGAGTTCCGCCGATCCGGCACGCCTGCTGGACTATCCCAACTCCCTGGTGCCACCGGACGAGGAGCTGTCCTCCCTGGCGACCGAGCTCGACGGGGCGATGGACGCGTTCGCGAGCGGTGGCGGCGCCTTCGTGCCCGGCACGTTCGACCCGGACTGGGCGGGCACTTTCGTGCGAGGGCTGCACGACGAGTCGGTGCACCTGGGCGACTATGTCCGGCAGGTGGGGCAGGCCTTCCTCGATGCGGGCGTCGACCCCGACGGTGACGGCCTCTACGCCGCCGACGACACCGTCCTGGCGCCCCGCATCGGCGAGCCGACCATCGCCGAGGCGCGCGCCGAGGCCGACGGCCAGGCCGCGGCGCGCAACCTGCGTGACGCCCTGAGGGCCGCCGGCTTCGACCCGGACCACTTCGACCCGGCGCAGCTCACGTTGTTCGACCATGCCAACCCCAACTACCGGCCCATCTTCGACGCCCTGGCCGGGGTCGCCGGCCAGATGTGGAACGAGGACTACGCCGCCGGCTTCTACGGCACCCTCGGGGCCGAGGGCACCCACGTGGTGCTGGGCCTGATCGACACCTACGCCGCCCGCGGCCGGGACTCAGGCTGGCTGGTGCCCGACACGAGCTGGCAGGGCAACGTCGGCGAGCGGCTGCTGGAGCCGTTCGTGTACGGCTGGGCCAACGCCACCAACAGCCCGGACCTCGTCGACGAGCGCGCCGCCCTGCTGGCCACGGAGGACCCGGTGGACCAGCGCCACCTGGCCCTGCTGATGGGCGGCAACCCCTCCGACTACGACGCCAAGTGGCTGGCGGACGGGGCCGAGCGCCTCCTCGTCACCGGCAAGGACCTCAACCGGTCCCAGTACCCGATGTCCCCGGCCTACTCCGACGACGAGTACCCGGGGTTCTGGCACACGGACTGGCTCTACGGCGATCCCGGGGTGGGGATGCCGGAGGTGGCAGCCATGCGGGCCCTCGACGGCAACACGGCCGCGGCCTGGGAGTACGTCACCAGGGGCGACGCCAACATCGACGCCCTCGTGCACCCGCCGGGCCTCCGCTTCCCCAACGACGCCATGAACCACGACGCGTACGTGTCCCTCTTCAACGAGATGGACCAGCACTCCTCCGGCGCCATCCAGGACGCCTTCCTGCGGGCGCAGTACGAGACGGTCCCGGACCCGAACGACCCGACCCGCCAGATCCCGCTGGTCGACCCGAGTCGGGATGCCGCCGCCTACAACGACTTCATGGAGGTGATGGCCAAGGGCGACACCAGCGACCTCATGAAGCGCGCCGCGGCCAGCACGCTCCTGCCCCACCTCGACGACATCGCCGGCGCCGCCAACCGGCAGGCCGAGACACCCGCCATCGAGACGGACGTGCTGTTCGAGCGCAAGGACGTCGTCGGGTTCTTCAAGGAGATCGGCTACGACGACCAGGCCGCCGGCATCGCCGGCCACGAGATCGGCCTGTGGAGCGGCGCGGAGACCAGCCAGCTGTTCGCCGACCATCCCCGCCCGACCCCCGGCCAGCTCAACGACACCTACGACCCCATCGCCCAGGTCGTCGGGGCCGCGTACGCGGGCTTCAACGAGACCGAGGCGGCGGCCGCCGCGGCCAACAGCCACTTCGCCTACGGCATATCGCATGGGGCGGGCCTCATCGCCGACCTCGCGCCGGGCGCGGTGGCTCTGCTGTCGGCCAATCCGGTCACCGCGGTCGGGACGCTGGCCATCGGCGCCGGCGTCGACATCGTGCAGCAGGCCGCCCTGTTCGGCATCGAGGACATCCGGACCGCGGACACCAGCCTGCCGTTCGGTGGCGAGGACCTGCAGCGCCAGGTCGTTACGAGTCTCCGGGAACAGGCCGTCCACCAGTTGGAGTCGACCGGCGCCATCCCGCCGGGCACGCCACCGGGGCAGTACAGCGGGGCGCTGGCCGACTACTTCGGCGGCGCCGATCCCTACGACGAGCTCAACCAGTCGAGCTTCGTCAACGCCTTCAACTACGGCGCCGACGACCCCTGGTGAGACCGCCGGATCGGCGCCCGGCCCTCAGGCGGGGCGTTGCACCCGGGAGTTCTCGCGCTGGGTCTCGGCGTACTCGTCGTTGAGCTCGCGCTGGCGCTGGTTGGCGGCGGCGATGGCTTCCCAGATGGGGAGGCCGGCGTAGCCCGCCATCTCGACGCCGGCCGTGATGGTCAACTGCATCAGGTTGTGGGCCCGGTCGTACTCGTTGCGGAAGTACCCGAGCCAGTTCATGACGACCGAGTCGTGCAGCGTGGCGCGACCGGTGGACTGCTCGCCGAGCTTGGACCCCATTTTGGACAATGCGTCGAGCGCTGAGCCGGCCGCGGCGTAGTTGAAGTTGACCCTGCTCGCGCCGGGAACCGGATGAACGATCTCGATATCGGCCACGATCGGGACGCTAGCTGAGTGCTAACTCGGCCGGTACGCGGCCGGCATTT
Source organism: Acidimicrobiales bacterium (assembly GCA_035649455.1). Classification (GTDB taxonomy): domain Bacteria; phylum Actinomycetota; class Acidimicrobiia; order Acidimicrobiales; family VFJN01; genus ZC4RG19. Next base: position 7,522 of record DASRJN010000394.1, on the reverse strand, counting down.
GGGCTCAAAACATCGACGGCGGCGCAGGTCGCGCTCGGACCTGCGCCGCCGACGTCGTCGAAGGCTCAGACGTTGCCGCCGGCGGCCTGGATCTCGGCGTTGATCAGCTTGAGGTCGGCCGCGAGGTCGGCCAGCTGGGCGACCGCCGTGGTCAGAGTGGTCTTGTACTGCGGCCACTCCCCGTAGAAGAGGTGAGCCGACGGCCCGTCGAAGTTGTCGGGCTGCAGCGTGTCGCCCTGCGCGATGAAGTCGGTGATGGCCTGGTTGAGCGAACCTTCGACCGTGCTCGCCATGGTGGCGGCCGTGGTGACCGAAAGCTCGCTGGACCGGACATTGCCTGTGACCATTGTGTGGTGCTCCTTCTAGGTGATGAGCAGCCGGCCCCCAGGCCGACACGTCCCTCATTTGCCCGCCGAGCCGACAATAGCCATGCACTCTGGCGCGTTGTCGTCGCCCCCCGGCTCAGCGCGGGAGCGCCACCTGGACCAGCTCGACATCGCCGCTGGCGGCCAGATAACCGCGGCCGGCGACCATCGCCACCGGCGAGCGCCGGGGCAGCCGGGTGCCGAAGATGTCGCCGTCGAGGTCGACGTCGGGACGCAGCATGATGCCGAGCTTCGAGCGGCGCAGCGGACGGGTCCAGTGCGAGTAGCCGGTGCGCACGCCGTCGTTGCGGCCCGCCGCCACGAACAGCAGGTCGGGCCGGTCCGAGGTGGAGAGCTTGTCGAGCACGCCGCCCACGTCGTCGACGGACTCGGCGTCGTCCACGAGCACGAGGACCAGGTCCTCGGCCGGCTCCACCCGCGGCATCAGGCCGTCGCCGATCTGGCTGGGATGCACGGTGGCGCCCACCAGCGGGTCGGACCCGAGCGGTGAGCGGGGACCGGCCACCGCCACCACCCGCACGTCGTCGCGCACGGCCTTGATGGCGGCGGCCACCGTGAGCAGCGCCGTGCTCTTCCCCGACCGGGCCGGGCCCACGAACAGCGCGTGCTCGCCCTGGTAGGCGACGAGGTGGGCGGGGTGGCGGGCCGACTCGGCCACGCCGACCGGGATGCGCCACGGCCGGGAGGCCAGCTGGGCCGAGACGCCGAGGTCGGCCAGCCGGACCTCGGTGGCGAGCACGTCCATGCCGGCTGGCGGCCGGCGGGCCGGGGGCAGGGCTGCGGCCAGCGCCTCGGCGGCCGCGGCCGCGCCGGCGGCGGGCCGGCCGACGTGCACGATCTGGCGGGAGCCGGCGACGATGCCCCGGCCCGGCACCATCTCCGGCACCGCGGCGATGCGCACGCCGAAGTTGGAGTAGTCGCCCTTGTCGCCCAGGCGCAGCGCCAGCCGCTGGCGCACCAGCGACGTGAGCGCGTGCGACACCGCCGAGGTGCGGTCCGCGGCCACGACCGTGTACAGCCCCACCTCGGGGCCGTCGGCGAACACCCGGGTGAAGGCCTCCCACAGGGCGGTGCCCGCCAGGTCGTTGTACTCGGCCATGAACGAGCTCCAGCCGTCGACCAGGGTGACGATCACCGGCTCGGCGCGCACCGCGGCCGCGCCCAGGTCGCGGCGGCGGTCGAGCTCGGAGCGCAGGAAGCGCATGAGCCGGGCCTGGCGCTCGCGCTCGGCGGCGAGGATCACCGCGCCCACGTGCGGCAGCGTCGTCAGCGCCGCCAGCTCGCCCGCGCCGTAGTCGATGGCGTAGATGTGCAGGTCGTCGGGCGACTGCGTGCGGGCCAGCGACAGGCCCAGGCTGGTCAGCGTGGTGGTGGTGCCGCTGCCGCCGATGCCGTACACGATGAGGTTGCCCTCGTGCCGGTACCAGCCCATCGGATACTGGGCCTGGGCCTCGGGGTCGTCGGCCAGGGCCAGCGGCACATAGCCGGTGTTCCCCGGCCCCAGCTGCGCCTCGCCCCGCTGGATCGCCACCTCGATCAGCGTGTCCAGGTCTACGTCACCGGGAAGCGGGTCGGGCCACGGGCGGCGCGGCGCGGGGCGGCCGGTGCGGGCGAAGGCGTCGCGGATGGTCGACACCAGCAGCCCCAGGTCGGTCTCCGGCGGCCCGTCGACCGGGGCGGCCGGGTCGGGCGGCGAGTCGGGTGCGGGCAGCTCCTGGCGGGGCGCGGGACCGTACAGGAAGCGGGCCACGTCCACGTGCGCCTGCGAGGCACCGTCGCGCGCCCCGGTGGACAAGGCGGACTGGATGGCCACCACCTCGTTGGGCCCCAGCCGCACGTACGCCCGGCCGGGCGTGTTGCGGGGGATGGCGGCGGCGTCGGTCACGTCGATGACGTCACGGGAGTCGCTCCCCTCCTGCACCCGCAGGGCGATGCGGAGGTTGGTGTTGGCCTTGATGTTGTCGTTGATGGCGCCCTGGGGCCGCTGGGTGGCCAGCAGCATGTGGACCCCGAGGCTGCGGCCCCGCTGGGCCACGCCCACCAGGGCGTCGATGAACTCGGGCAGCTCGGCCTTGAGCGTGGCGAACTCGTCGATGATCACGATGAGCCGGGGCAGCGCCTCGCTGCCCTTGGCGTTGCGCAGGTAGTCGGGCAGGTCAACTGCGGCGGCATCGCGCAGCACCCGCTCCCGGTACTTGAGCTCGGCCTCGAGGCAGCGCAGCGCCCGCTCGGCCAGGGACTCGTCCAGGTCGGTCACCATGCCGACGGTGTGGGGCAGCCGGGCGCACTCGTCGAAGGCGCTGCCGCCCTTGAAGTCGACCAGCACGAAGGTCAGGTGGTCGGGGTCGACGCTGGCCGCGAGGCTGGCGACCAGGGTGCGCAGCAGCTCGGACTTGCCCGCGCCGGTGGTGCCGCCCACCAGGGCGTGGGGCCCGTCGGCCACGAAGTCGACGGAGAACACGCCGTTCTCGGACACCCCCACCGGTCCCGCGGGCCGGGGATCGACGCCGCCGGCCTTCCAGCGGGCCAGCACGGCCTCGGGCGTGCACTCCTCCAGCTCCAGCAGCGGCAGCAGGCGGATGGACGCGGGCAGGCCCGCGCCCACGAGGTCGAGCTCGGGGTCCTCGAAGCGGGCGAGGGCGCGGGCACAGTCGCGGGCCACGTCGTCGGCCATACCCGCGGGCAGGAAGCCGCCGATGCGCTCACCCCGCTGGGGCAGGCTGAGGTCGGCCCCGCCGTCGGGGTCGGTCATGTCGACCACCGTGGTGCACACCGCGGGCAAGCGGTCGGCGGTGGAGGCGATGACGATGCCCGCCACGGCCCCGGCCTCGCCGCGTAGCAGCGAGCGGGTCGGGGCCTTGCGCCCCTCGGTGAGCGACTCGTCGTCCACCACCACCAGGAGAGGCGGGCCCGTGGCTTGCGCCTCCCGGCGGATCGAGCGGTTGCCCTCGCGGTCCTTGGGTGCGTTGGCCTTGAGCCGGGCCTCGACCATCTGGGTCGAGAGCTCGGGGTCGTAGGACAGGAGGCGTCCCGACCCGCTGGCGTCGCGGGTGTGGGGCAGCCACTTGGCCCAGTCCCACTCGGCCGCGTTCTCGGCACTGGCCAGGACCATCATCGGCAGGTCGGCCGGGCCGTGGAGGGTGGCGGCCTGGCTCAGCAGCGAGCGGGCCAGGGCCAGCGCCGCGCCGCGGTCGCCGACGATGCCCACCACACCCCCTTCGGACAGGTCCACCGGCACCGGGCTGGCCTTGAGCAGCGTCACCTCGTCCAGCGCCTCGGCCAGCTCGTCGGGCAGCTCGCCCAGGCCCTCGACGCCGGTGACCGGCGGCCGCCACGGCACGTCGCCCACCCCGGCCCGCAGGCTCAGGAAGTCGCCATGCGTGGGCCGGCGCTCCCACAGCGTGGTGCTGGGCAGCGTGACGCGCCGCATGACCTCGGCCGGGTCGGGCAGCGCCGCCTCGCGCCGGGCCCGCTCCTCGTCGACCGTGGCGCCGAGCCGCTCGCGGAACTCGGCCAGCTCCCGGGTGAAGCGCTCGGCCTCGCCGCGCTGGGACTTCTTGCCCTTGCGCCGGCTGTCGACGGTGTTGCCGACGGCCATGATGGGCGTGAGCCCGGCGAACATGAGCGTCATCGGGCTGTGGGTCATGGCGTACATGCCGCCCGCCATGGCGAGGGGCGCCAGCACCCCGATGAGCGAGAACGGCGTCTTGCCCTGGCCCGTCTTGGGCGGCTGGGGCGCCTTGACCTCGGGGAGCGGCGGGGGCGGGGCCGGGCGGGGCGGCCGGTTGAACGGGATGGTGCCGGCCACGGTGGTGTGGCGCAGCGGGTCGACGGCCACCGGCCGGTCGTCGTCCTGCGTGAGCCGCACCGCCATGTCGAGCGCGCCCAGCCGCAGCGGGGTGCCGACGTCGACGGGCCGCGGATCGACCACGGCCTCGCCCGCCACCCAGGTGCCGTTGTGCGAGAGATAGTCCTCGATGGTGATGTCGCCGTCCGGGGCCACGGTGACGCCCGCGTGGCGCCGGGACAGGGTGCCGTCCCGCAGCAGGATGTCGCAGCCGACGGCCCGACCCAGCACCTGGGTGCCGGTGACCAGCGGGAAGCGCCGCCCGGCGTCGAGCCCGTTGACCACCACCAGCTCGCGGGCCGGCAGCGTGCCGGCCGTGAGCACGGGTGCGGGCGGCACCGGCGCCCGGTCCGCGGCGCGGGGGGCCCCGAAGCGGACGATCGCCCCCTCGTGCAGGCCGGCCTCGGTCAGCTCGAAGTCGGGGTCGGCGACGTGGTCGCCGATGAGCACGGTCCGTTCGGCCCCCCGGGGATCGAGGGCGCGCGCGAGGTCGTCGACCGTGGCCGACGGATTGTTGACCCTGACATCCAGCTCGTGACGGGACTGGCCGTCGAAGTACACGATCTGCACGGCGGCCCAACGCTAGTGGGCCGCCCGTGGCGGTTGACCGCGCTGATACCCGCCGGGACGCCGGGGGTGCGAAAAGCCCACGGGGCCACCGCTCGGGCCCACCTACCGTCGGGAGCATGCTCAACCTCGACGACGCCTTCGCCTCGTTCGACCAGGTGTGGCTGCCGCACATCGTGGCCAAGATCAACGACTACGACGTACGGATCGCCCGCGCCGACGGCGACCACACCTGGCACGTCCACGACGACACCGACGAGTTCTTCCTCGTGCTCGAGGGCCGCTTCACCATCAACCTGCGCGACAGGGCCGTCGTGCTGGGACCGGGCGACATCCACGTGGTGCCCCGGGGCGTGGAGCACTTCCCCCAGGCCGAACCGGGCACCCGCATCCTCATGTTCGAGCCCACCGGCACCCCCAACACCGGCAGCGGTGACACCAACGCCGCCCACATCACGACCACCAGTGGGGTGGACCTCACCGGCTGACACCCTCGGCGCGGGCGGGTCCCGGGTGTACCTTGCCCCGCATGAGGACAGGTGCACGGCGCGAGTCCCCTGGGGGCTGTGACCTGCACGACCACGTCGCCTGGGTGTTCGACGACGACGCCGAGTGGAGGGCCGCCGCGACCACGTTCGTGGCCGAAGGCATAGCCCGCGGCGAGCGCGTCTACTACGGCGCGTCGGGCGCGGTGGCCGCGAGGCGCGACGACCTGGCCGAGCTTCCCGACCGGGATGCGCTGATCGCCTCGAACGCGCTCCAGATCTTCGACGCCGGGGTCATCGCCCGGGCCAGCTATCCACAGCGCGAGACCCTGATCCGGTCGGCGATCGATCAGGCCCTGGCCGACGGCTGCCCCGGGGTGCGCTTCGCGGTCGACAGCACCAACGTCGCCCCCGGAGGCAACTGGGACGTGCAGGCCGGCTGGGAGCGCCGCAGCGACCGGATGTGCCAGTCGCTGGCGCTCACCGCGCTGTGTGGCGTCAACCGGTCGGTCGTCGGCGACGACGACGTCGCCCGGGTCGCCTGCGTGCACCCGGCGACCGGGGGCAGCGGCGAGCCCGGCACGTTCTCGCTGTTCGCGGTCGACGGAGGGCTGGCGCTCAGCGGCGAGATCGACGCCGCCGTCGCCGGCGATCTGGCGAGCGCGCTGGCCCATGACGAGCCGAGCCCAGGCGAGTCCGTGCTCGACCTGTCCCGGTTGGACTTCATCGACGGCCGGGGCATGGCCAGCATCGCCGCCCGGGCCGACCGGGTGGCCGCCGCGGGCGGGCTGCTGCTGATCACCGGGGCCTCGCCGATGGCCCACCGCATCTGGGAGCTGTGCGGGTTCGAGCACCGCCAGGGTGTGCACATGGCCGAGGGCCTGCGTACGTGACCGCGGCCACCGTCGGCCGGGACACACGCCGGCCCGGCTTCCGGCACGAGGTCCGGCTCTACGCGGGCGACGCCGAGTTCGTGGGAGCGACCCTCGACTTCGTCCGCGACGGCGTGCGCGCCGGCGAGCCCGTGCTGGTGGCGGTGGGCGCCGCCAAGATCGAGCGCCTGCGATCCGTCCTCGGGGCCGAGGCCGCCGGGGTCCAGTTCGTCGACATGGCGCAGATGGGGCGGAACCCGAACACGATCATCCCGGTGTGGCGTGACTTCGTGGACACCTACGGGAGCGGCGGGCAAGCCGTCCGGGGTCTGGGCGAGCCGGTGTGGTCCCAGCTCAGCCCGCCGGCGCTGGCGGAGTTCCAGCACCACGAGGCGCTGCTCAACCTCGCCTTCGGCGACAACCCGGACTTCTTCCTGCTGTGCCCCTACGACACGCTGGCGCTGCCGCCCGCGGTCATCGACCAGGCCCTGTCGCGCCACCCGTTCGTCGACGGCCGGCCCGACCGCATCGGCGCGCAATACGCGCTGGAAGGCTGCCTGAACGCCGCGTTCACCGAAGCCCTACCGCTGGCGCCGAGGCAAGGTCCGCGGTCGCTGGCGTTCACGCTCCGCGACCTGCAGGCCGTACGGGCCTTCGTCCGCGACGAAGCGGAGGCGCTCGGACTGCCGCCCAACCGGACCGACGACCTGGTGTTGGCGGTCGACGAGGCGGCCGCCAACAGCATCCGCCACGCTCGCGGCGAAGGCACCCTGCGGGTGTGGGCCGAGGACGGCCACGTCGTGTGCGAGGTGGCCGACGACGGCCGCATCCGCGACCCGCTCGTGGGCCGGCGCCGGCCCGAGCCGGCGCCGGCCACCTCGCGCGGGATCTGGCTCATCAACCACCTGTGCGACCTGGTGCAGCTCCGCTCGACGGGGTCGGGCACGGTCCTGCGGCTGCACGTGGCCCTGCCCGGCCCCGACTGACGCCGGGGCCGGGCGGACCGTACGGCTCGGCGGCTAGCTGGCCGCCTGCTGCAGCTGGCCGGGGTTCGGGTGATGGCCGTTGCCATGGACGCCGTTCACCGACTCGGTGGACCTGGCGTAGGTGATGACCGCGTTGGCGACCGAGTCGCTGTTGAGGTCGAGCACGCCCATGTTGTTGTTGGCAAACGTGTCGCACGCCTGGTGGTAGCACGGGTCGTACTGGGCCCCGGCGGTGCCGCCGTAGGTCACCACCTGCTCGGGCGTCTTGCGCCCCTCGGCCCCGGTGAACAGGCCCCCGGCGGGGATGCCCACGGCGATGAACGGCCCGTAGTCCGACCGGCCGTCGAAGGCCGTCGCCTCGAAGGCCAGCCCCCGGTCG
>DASRJN010000393.1:0-7580 GCA_035649455.1 Acidimicrobiales bacterium | reverse complement strand
CTCATTGGGGGCGCTCGGCGGCGAGGCGGCGGGTCTCGTCCGACAGCGGGGTGGAGAGCACGCCCGCCACCAGGTCCACCAGGTGACTGGTGAACAGCCGGTCGTCGCTGTGGGGTGCGCTGCGCGCCCGGCGGCCCAGCTCGACGGCGGCGAAGCGGATGGCCACGAAGCGGCGGTGCAACCGGGTGGCGTCGTCCTCGAGCAGGCGACCGACGAGGTTGCGCCAGCGGAAGATGCTCGACGTGGGGTCGTCGAGGTCGGCGGGGTTGATGACCGGCCGGGGACGGTTGATGAGGTCGGCCAGGATCTGCAGGTAGTGGGGGCCGCCGTCCTCGTCCGCCAGCTTGGACGCCAGCGGGCGGACCAGCGCCCCGGCCAGGGCCCGCACGTCGTCGCGGCCTTCGGCCTCGTAGGCATCGAGCATGGCGTGGCGGCGGGCCTCGACCTCGCGGTGGTGCTTGGCCATGACCGCCCGGAGGAGGCCCTCCCGGTCCCGGAAGTGGTACTGCAGGGCCGAGCCGTTGCGGGCTCCGGCGGCCCGGTTGATCTCCCGCAGGCTGATGCCGTCGATGCCATGCAGGGCGAAGAGCTGCTCGGCGGCGGTGATCAGCCGGTCGGCGGTCGGGGCGGTGGGGACGGCCTCATGCATTCGCATTAGACCTTAGACCGACCTCATCACCCGCGGCATGGTCCCTCGTGCGATGCTCGGCCGTGTGTCGGACGACGGCAGCGCGCTGCATCGGATCCGAGCCATCTGCCTCGGATTCCCCGATGTCGAGGAGGCCGTGCTGCAGGGCCGGCCCCTGTTCCGGGTCGGCTCCCGGCGTTTCGCCATCTTCAACGGCGACGGCTCGCCAACCCGAGCGCGCTGGGCGGGCGCGGGCCGGTCGTTGCACGTGTTGACCGACCCCGCCGAGCGGTACGCGCTGGAGCAGGATCCCCGCTTCCGCCGGTCACCCCACCACGGCGACCGCGGCTGGCTGGCACTGCGCCTCGACACGGGCGAGGTCGACTGGCCGGAGGTGGCCGAGCTGCTGGAGTCGGCGTACCGCCAGGCTGCCGGCCGCCGCCGGGTGGCGCGGTGGGACCGCGACCGCTGATCGGGCTTCAGTCGAACTCGAAGAGGTTCTCGAGGAAGGACTTCTTCTTCCGCTTCTTGTCGGGCCGCCGGTCGTCCTCGTCGTAGCGCCGCCGGTCGTCGTCGTAACGGCGGCTGTCCTCGTACCGCTCCCGGCCTCGGTCGTCCTCGCCTCGGTCGTCCCGATGGTCACGCCGCCCACCGGACGAAGCTGCGGGTGCCATGGCCGCCGCGGCGCGGTCGATCACCTTGTCCAGCTCTCCCCGATCGAGCCAGACCCCACGGCATTGCGGACAGAAGTCGATCTCCACCCCCTCCCGGGACGAGATCGAGAGCGGAACGTCACACACCGGGCACTTCATGCAGCGACCCTACCGCGCCCTATGCAGCCCGATTCACAGCGTCAGAGATCGAGGTTGTGGCACGGTTGACAGCATGTTCATGATCGCCCGGCCATCGGACGAGCGTTTGGAGCAGGTGCGGGCCGGCATGCGGGCGTGCACCGTGACCTATCCGGAGGTGGGGGCGACGGCCCGGCCGGGGGAGCTGCCCGCGGGGTACCACCACGTGCGGGCCACCGCCGAGCTCGGGAACGGGGATGCCGTGTTCCAGGCGGCTGCGCACGGGGTGCGGACCTGGCAGTTGCATCGGGGGCAGGGGTTCCGGGTCTGGCCCGACGATCCGGGGTTGGCAGCGGGAACCGACGTCGTGGTCGACGTGCCGCTCGCGGGACTCCATGTCATCGGGGCGTGCCGGGTCGTCTGGTCGGTGGACGACGACGATCGGGTGGGCTTCGGATACGGGACCTTGCCGGTTCACCCCGAGAGCGGGGAGGAGGCGTTCGTGGTCGAGCGGACGCCGGGCGGAGACGTCGTGGTCGAGGTGGTGGCGTTCTCCCGGCCCCGCCACGTGCTGGCCAAGCTGGGTGGGCCCGTCGCCCGGCGGCAGCAGCGGAAGGCGACGCGTGGCTACGTCGACGCGCTGAGCGACCACGTGGCCACCGCGCTCCGCGGCGGGTGACGCACCGGTAGAGCCTGCAGCGCACCGCTGTCACCGCCGTCGTATGGTCGCGCCTCACATGCGCACACGATCGGGGGGCAAAGTGACGGCCGAACAGGCCGTGGCGTACCGCGTGGCGGTGCACAACCTGCACGAGCGGCTGCCCGCCGGCGGGCAGCTCGACGCGGCGGGTGTGGCCGCCGTGCAGGACACGCCGCCCGGCAATGCGCCGATCGCCCTGGCGGCGCGGGTGCGAAGGCTCACCCCGGCCACGGTCGAGCGGGCCCTGCAGGACGACCGGGACCTGCTGCGCACGCTCGGTCCGCGCGGTGCGGCTCACGTGGTGCCCCGCCGGGACGCCGCGGTGTTCGGGCCGGGCGCGGTGGCAGGCGACGAGGAATCGCTGCGCGAGCAGCTGGGCGGGGCCTGGCCCGCCATCGAGGGGCGCGACTGGACCGCTCGCCAGGCCCTCGGCGAGCTGATCGGCGTGCTGGCCACCGTGCTGGCCGACGCCGAGCCCCGCACCAAGGGCGAGGTCAGCGAGTCACTGCACGGCCGCGTGCCCCCCGAGCTCGAGCCGTGGTGCGAGGTCTGCGACGTCCACCACGTTCCCGACCAGCTCCTGCGCCTGGCCGGGGCAGCCGGAGTGTTCTGCTACGGCTGGCCCCAGGACCAGCGCCAGATGATCATGGCCACCAACATCTGGCTCGGCGAGCCCCTCGGAGGCGACGTCCGCGGCAGCCGGGTCGAGCTGGCCCGCCGCTTCGTGCACGCCTACGGGCCGGTGGCGCCCCGCCACTTCGCTGCCTGGACCGGCATCGGTGCGGCCGAGGCACGCGAACGCTTCGTCGACCTCGGGTCCGAGCTGGTCGAGGTGCGGATGGATGGAGCTCCGGCGTGGATGCTGGAGGCCGACCTCGCCTGCCTCTCCGACCCGCCCCTCGCCGGCGGGGCCCGCCTGTTGCCCGCGGGCGACCCCTTCCTCGCCCAGCGCGACCGCTCCACGCTCATCCCCGATCGCGCCGTCCAGCGGGCCGTGTGGCGACCGGTGGGCAGCCCCGGCCTCGTGCTCATGACCGGGCACCCGGTGGCCACCTGGCGCGCCCGCCAGGCGGGGCCGCGCCTCGACGTGGTCGTCGAGCCGTTCGCCGCGCTCGGGGAGCGCCAGCGCGGCGCCATCGAGCAGGAGGCGGGGGTCGTCGCCATGTTCGGCAACCAGGGCGACGTGGCCGTGCGCTTCGGGGCGTGAGCGTAGATTTCCTTCCATGGGCACGTCACGGACGTACGAGCCCGGGACTCCGTCGTGGGTCGACCTGGGCACCCCTGACCGCGACGGCGCCGCCGCCTTCTACGGCGGGCTGTTCGGCTGGACCGCGGAGGACATCTCGCCCGGCGAAGACGCGGGCGGCTACCGGGTCCTCCGCCTGGGCGGCGCCGACGTCGGCGGCCTGGGACCGCAGCAAGGGCCGGCGACGGCGTGGGCCGCCTACGTGGCGGTGGACGACGCCGACGCCGCCCTGGCCCACGTGGGTGAGCTCGGGGGGTCGGTCCTGATGGGGCCGATCGACGTGTTCACCCAGGGCCGCATGGCCGTCGTGGCCGACGACCAGGGCGCACCCATCTCGCTGTGGCAGGCCGGCGACAACCAGGGCGCCGACCTCAAGGGCGAGCCCGGCTCATTCTCCCGGATCGAGCTGTCGTGCCCGGACGCGGCGCGGGCCAAGACCTTCTACGGCGGCCTGTTCGGCTGGACCGCCCAGTCGTACCCGTACGGCGACGGCGGCACGTCGGGCTACACCGAGTTCGCCACCGCCGGCTCCGGCACGGTGGTCGCCGGCATGATCCAGGCCCCCGACCAGTGGCGCACCGAGGGGCCCGCCGCGTGGGCGGTCTACTTCGAGGTCGCCGACACCGACGCCACCACCGCGAGGGCGGTCGAGCTCGGCGGCAGCGTGTCGGTCCCGCCGTTCGACATCCCCCACGTCGGGCGGGTGGCCGTGCTGGCCGACCCCTACGGCGCCGGCTTCACGGTCATGACCCGCGCCCACGAGCACTGAGCAGCAGCGTGGCCAGGTCGTCGGCGTAGGAAGCGACGTCGGCCTGGCCGGTGGCCAGCTGCTCGGTGAGCAGCGCGAGCAGGGCGCGGCGGACCGAGCGGGCCGCGATCGGGGCGGGCGTGAGGGCGACGATCTCGGGGAAGCCGGTTGTCAGCCAGCCGGCGACCGCGCGGTCCAGCGCCGTCAGCAGGTCGCGGGCGGACTGGCGGGCGGTCGGGTTGGCCCGCAGGCCCTCGCCCAGCAGCATGCGCAGGACCGTCTCCTCCTCACGCGTCTGCGCCACCAGCCAGGCGAAGAACGCGGTGAAGCGAGGACGGGGGGCGAGAGCGAAGTCGGCGGGCGGGTCCTCGGCGGCCATGCGCTCGCCGTAGCGGCGCTCTTCGATGAGGGCGCGCAGCAGGTCGGCCTTCGACGGGAAGTAGTGGTAGAGGGTGGCGACGTTGAGCCCGCACGCCGCGGCCAGGCGGCGCATCGACGTGCCCGAGGCACCCAGCTCGCCGACCAGGGCCAGGGCCGCGTCGAGGATGCGGGCCCGGGCCCCAGCCGTGTCGACTGCGGTCACGACCGGCGCTCGGGTGTGAACACTGCGGGCAGGCGGTTGATGGCCAGCACCAGGCTCGAGTCGCCGCGGTCCACCGGGGCGGCGCCGTCACCCACGGCGCGGATATCCCGCAGGCGGGCGAACAGCTCGGTGAAGACCACGCCGATCTCCGCCCGGGCCAGATTGGCGCCCAGGCAGTAGTGGGTGCCGATGCCGAAGCCGAGGTGGGGGTTGGGGTCGCGGTCGATCCGGAAGTCGTCGGGCGCGTCGAACACGTCCTCGTCGCGGTTGGCCGACTGGTACAGCAGGAACACCCGGTCGCCCGCCTTCAGGTCGGCTCCCTGGTAGGTGTGGTCCGACGTCACCGTGCGCATGAACGACATGACCGGGCTGACGTAGCGGACGATCTCCTCGACCGCCAGGTCGATCAGCTCGGGGTGGGCGAGCAGCTGGGCGTGCTGGTCGGGGAAGCGGCTGAAGGCGATCAGGCCGCCGGACAGGGCGTTGCGGGTGGTTTCGTTGCCCGCCACCACCAGCAGGATCAGGAACATGATCAGCTCGTCGTGGGTCAGCTCCTGGTCACCCGGCTCCGGGGCGCCGGCCTCGCCCGGCCGGGCCAGGGCGCCGTCGTCGTAGGCCTGGGTGAGGATGCCGATGATGTCGTCGGTGGAGCCGTCGGCCCGGCGGGCCTCGATGAGCTCGATGCACATCATGGCGAACTCGCCGCCGGCCTCGGCCGCCGCCACGAGCACCGGGTCGTCGGGGTCCATGTGGCCGTCGCCCGCCATCATGGCGTCGCTCCAGCGGTAGAGCTTCCGGCGCTGGTCCGGGTCGACCCCCATGAGCTCGGCGATGACGATGAGCGGCACGTGGATGGCGAAGTCGCCGACGAAGTCGCACTCACCCCGCTCCGCGATCTCGTCGATGATCTGGTGGGACAGGTCCCGGATGTGGTCGGCCAGCTGGCGCACCATGCGGGGCGTGAAGCCCTTGTTGATGAGGCGGCGCTGGCGGGTGTGCTCGGGGTCGTCCATCGAGATGAGCGACATGGGCGCGGCCACCTTGGGGCGCACGCCCTGCGCCGCGGAGTACAGCTCCTGGTGTCGCGAGATGTGGGACACGTCCTCGTGGCGGGACACGACCCACAGCTCGTTGCGGGCGTCCCACCACAGGGGCGCGTTGGCCCGCAGCCAGCGGTACGCGTCCCACGGGTCGTCGTAGAAGCGCGGGTCGAGGACGTCGATGTCCTGGGGTGGAGCGATGCGATTCCCCTCGGCGAGCGTCATGGCCGCCGAGTCTGTCAAACGAACGTTTGATGGGCAAGGGTCGAGCACCCTTAGCTGCGGCCTGCCAAACTCCAAATGTGACGGACCGTCAGAACCAGCCCAACATCCTGTTCGTGATTTCCGACCAGGAGCGGGACTGGGCCTGGCTGCCGCCATCGGTCCACTTGCCGTGGCGGGAGCGGCTGGCGGCCGAGGGGCTCTCGCTCGGCAACCACTACACCCACTCCGCCCCGTGCTCCCCGTCGCGGACCACGATGCACACCGGGCTGCACGTGCCCGAGCACGGAGTGGCCGACAACACGGTGTTCCCGTGGCACGCGTCGCTCGACACCTCCGTGCCCACCATCGGATCGGTGCTCCGCGACGCCGGCTACCGGTCGAGCTACATCGGCAAGTGGCATGTCAGCTACGGGCCCACGCCCCCCATGGAGGCCTACGGCTACAGCGACTGGGAAGGCAACGACCAGCACTTCATGGGCTGGGCCGGGACCGGAGTCCACTTCGACCCGGTGATCGCGACCAACGCCGCCCACTGGCTGGCCCAGAACGCCACCACCCTCGACCAGCCGTGGTTCCTCACCGTGGCGCTGGTCAACCCGCACGACGTGATGTGGTACCCGATCGACCAGCCCGGCTACCGGGAGGACCACCCCGACGAGCTGGCGGCCGCCCGGGAGCTGCTGGCCGCGTCCAAGTGGATGGAGGGCGAGGTGGTGCCGGCCTACGAGGACGACTACGCCGAGGTGATCGACGCGCTGCCGGCGAACTTCGGCGACGACCTCATCTCCAAGCCGGCCTGCCAGCGGCAGTGGCGCTGGGACCAGCAGCACGGCATCTGGGGCTACATCGAGCCGGGCGACACCCATGCGTGGCGGCGCCACCTCGACTACTACGTCCGCCTCCACGAGCTGGCCGACCAGTCGCTCGGCACTGTGCTCGCGGCGCTCGAGGCCAGCGGCGCCTGGGACGACACCGTGATCGTGTTCACGTCCGACCACGGCGACATGTGCGGCTCGCACGGACTGCGGTCCAAGGGCCCCTTCGTCTACGACGAGATCATGAAGGTCCCGGCCCTCGTGCGGGCTCCCGGCGTCACCGCGCCGGGCGCGGTGTCCGGCGCAGTCACCAGCCACGTCGACCTGGCCCGCACCATCTGCGGGCTCGCCGGCGCGGCGCCCGCGCCCGGGATGCGCGGCGTCGACCTGGGCCCGGTGCTGGCCGATCCGGGCGCCTCGGTGCGCGACCGGGTGCTGTTCTGCCACGCCACCGCCCACACGGTGAACATCCGCTCGACCCGCTGGCAGATCCGGGGCAGCTTCGACGGCCGCTACAAGTACGCCCGCTACTTCGGGGTGGGCGGCGGCCTGCCCAACGACGACCTGTCGGGCCGCCCCACTCGGATGCTCTACGGCCCCGACGCCGCCTTCGAGGACCACGAGCACGAGCTGTACGACCTGCAGGAGGACCCGCACGAGCTCGTCAACCTGGCCCACGACCCGGCCCGCCGAGCCGAGCTGCGCCGCCGCTTCGACGACCTGCTGGCCCTCGAAGCGGCCGAGTTCGTCGCCCGCTGAGCCGGCGGCCCGTTCCCGGTTCGGGCCGATCGGGGCCGCCGGGTA